>JAIOHV010000227.1 GCA_019912885.1 bacterium | reverse complement strand
GCTCGTGCGTTTCGTGAAGCCCGACGTCGTCGTCGCCGTCGGCGGATACGCGAGCTTCGCGGCGGGCGTCGCGGCGTTTCTGTCGCGCGTGCCGCTCGTGGTGCTCGAGCAGAACGCGATCCCCGGGCGCGTCAACCGCGTGCTCGCGCGCCTTTCGCGCCTTTGCGCGGTCGCCTTCCCGGAAGCGGCGCGGCGGCTCGCCGGCCGGCGCGTGGAAGAGATCGGCAATCCCGTGCGCGAGGATCTTCTCGAGCGCTTCGCGAAAATTCGCGCCGAAAAAAACGACGGCGGGTTCCATCTGTTGGTTTTCGGCGGCAGCCAGGGCGCCCATCGGCTGAACGAAGCGGCGAAGGAATTCGCGGCCGGCCACCCCGATCGCTTCGCGGACGGCTTTTCGATGACGCACCAGACCGGCCCTCGCGAGATTGACGGCGTGCGCGCGTTTTACGCCGACCGGAACCTGCCGGTCGATGCGCGCGCGTTCATCGACGACATGGCCGAAGCGTACGCGCGCGCGAGCCTCGTGTTTTGCCGCGCCGGCGCGACAACCATCGCGGAACTGACGGCGCTTGGCCTGCCGAGCGTGCTCGTGCCGTATCCGTTCGCGGCGGACGATCACCAGCGCGCGAATGCCGAGTACCTGGAGAGCGCGGGCGCGGCGGAGATCGTCAACGACGCGGACCTGACCGGCGGCGCGATGGCCCGGATCGTCGATCGCCTGCGCCAGGCGCCCGAGCGCCTGTTGGCGATGGCCGACGCCGCGCGCAGCCTCGGCAAACCCCAGGCCGCGGACGCGATCGCGCGGCGCATCGTCGCGATGGCGGGAGGCGCCTGATGTTTCGCAAGACCCGGCGCATTCACTTCGTGGGAATCGGCGGCATCGGCATGAGCGGTATCGCCGAGGTGCTGCGCAACCTGAACTACGAGGTCTCCGGCTCCGACCTGCACGAAAACACGCAGACGCGGCGCCTCGCGGATCTGGGCGCGACGATCCACATCGGCCACCGCGAGGAGAACATCGCCGGCGCGGACGTGCTCGTCACGTCGTCGATCATCCCCGCGGACAATCCGGAGGTGCAGGCGGCTCGCGCCGCGTTCATCCCGGTCATCCCGCGCGCGGAGATGCTCGCCGAGCTGATGCGCATGAAGTTCGGGATCGCCGTCGCCGGCACGCACGGCAAGACGACGACGACCAGCCTGATCGCGACGATTCTCGGCGCGGCCGAGCTCGATCCGACCGTCGTCGTCGGCGGGCGGCTCGATTCCATCGGCAGCAACGCCAAGCTAGGCGGCGGGCCGTATCTCGTCGCCGAGGCCGACGAGTCCGACGGCAGCTTCCTTCTGCTCTCGCCGATGATCGGCGTGGTCACGAACATCGATCCGGAGCACATGGATTACTACTCCGGGCTCGAGCACCTGCGCCGCACCTTCGAGCTGTTCATCAACAAGGTGCCGTTCTACGGCCTGATGGTGCTTTGCATCGACCACGAAAACGTCCAGGCGCTCTTGCCGAAGATGCACAAGCGCTACGTCACCTACGGCCTGTCGCCGCAGGCGGACCTGGTCGCCCAGGATGTCACGTTCGACCGCTTCCAGAGCCGCTTCACCGTCGTTGACGCGGGCGCGGGAAGCCTCGGCGAGGTGACGATCGGAATCCCCGGCATGCACAACGTGTACAACACGCTCGCCGCGATCTGCGTCGCGCGCGAGCTGGAAATTCCGTTTGACGTCGTGCGGGCCGCGCTCAAGGATTTTCGCGGCGTCGGCCGGCGGTTCGAGCGCGTGGCCGAGGTGGGCGACGTGCTCATCATCGACGACTACGGCCACCACCCGATGGAAATCCGCGCGACGCTCGCGGCCGCCAAGAGCTTTGACCGGCGCATTGTCGCGTGCTTCCAACCGCATCGCTACACGCGCACGCGCGACCGCTTCGAGGAGTTCCTCACCGCGTTCAACGACGCGGATATCCTCGTCATCACGGATATCTACGCCGCGAACGAAAAGCCGATCGAGGGCGTCACCGCGCGCAAGATGTTCGACGGCGTGCGCGCGTGCGGGCACAAGCACGTTCTGTTCGAGCCCGACAAATCGAGGCTCGTCGACATGCTCGCGGACATCGCGGAGCCGGGCGACCTGGTCATCACGCTGGGCGCCGGCGACGTCACCCGGATCGCGCACGGCCTTTCCGTCGAGCTGCAAGACCGCGCGGAGGCGACATCGTGACGCACGCGGTTTACGAGCGCATCCGCGAGACGTTTGGCGAGCTCGCGTTTCCGATGGCGCCGATGTCGGAGCGCACGACATTCCGCGTCGGCGGGCCGGCGGATATGCTCGTCACGCCGCGCACGCACGAGAACCTCTCGCGGCTGATGGCGATGCTCGCGCCCGAGCACGTGCCCGTTTTCATCTTCAGCGGCGGCAGCAATCTTCTGGTGCGCGACGGCGGCATCCGCGGCGTGGTCATCGACATGTCGCGGGGATTCGACGAGCTGGATTTCGAGGAGCTGCCCGACGGGCACGTGCACATCCACACCGGCGCGAGCCGCAAGGTCTCCGAGGTCGTCGAGGCGTGCGCCGAACGCGGCTTGTCCGGCCTCGAATGGGCCGCCGGCATCCCCGGCACGGTGGGCGGCGGCATTCGCGGCAACGCGGGCACGCGGGACGGCGATTTCGCGAGCACGCTTGTGTGGGTGGAGATCGTCGATCGGGAGGGAACGTTCACGCGCATCCCGCGCGCGGATATTCCGTTCCGTTACCGCGGCATGGCGCTGCCCGGGCGCTTCATCATCACCGCGGGGCTGCTCCGCGTGCGACCGGGCGACGCGGCCGGGATCCGCAAGAAGATCGACGACATGATCGCGTGGCGCTACCAGCGGCAGCCCTACGAGGCCGCGAGCGCGGGTTCGATTTTCAAAAATCCCGACCACGCGCCGGCGGGTCGCCTCATCGACCAGGCGGGCTTGAAGGGCACGAAGATCGGCGGCGCGATGATCTCCGATGTGCATACGAACTTCATCGTCAACACCGGCGGCGCGCGCTCGCGCGACATCGTCGCGCTCATCGAGCACGCGCGCCGCGTGGTGTACGAAAAGCACGGCGTTCAACTCGACACGGAAGTCGTGATCGTGGGCGAGGAGGCGGACGATGCCGGTTGAGCGCGTCGCGGTGCTCTACGGCGGGCCGTCCGCCGAGCGCGAGGTGAGCCTCAAGTCCGGCGCCGCGTGCGCGAGTGCGCTCGCCGGGCGCGGGCACGACGTCGTCCTGATCGACGTCGGCGCGGACCTGGCTGCGCGTCTTGCCGCCGAGCGCGTCACCGTCTGCTTCAACGCGCTGCACGGCAAGTGGGGCGAGGACGGATGCGTGCAGGGCCTGCTCGAGCTCGCGCGCATTCCGTACACCGGCCCGGGCGTGCTCGGCAGCGCGATGGCGATGGACAAGTTCGTCACCAAGACGCAGTTCGCCGCCGCGAACATTCCCGTGCCGCCGTACATCGTGCTCGCGCCCGGCGACGATGCCGCCGCCGTGGTTGCGGGGCTGTCGCCGCCGTGGGTGGTCAAGCCGGTCGCCGAAGGGTCGAGCTTCGGCGTGACGATTCTCGACAACGCCGCGGAGCTTCCCGCCGCGCTCGCCGCCGCGCGCGCGCACGACGCACGGGTCATCGTCGAGGGCTATGTGCGCGGGCGCGAGATCAACGTTGGCGTACTCGATTACACGGCGCTCGGCCTCGTGGAGGTGCGCCCGAAGCCCGTTCCCGGCGAGCGATTCACGTTCTACGACTACGCGCACAAATACACGCGGGGCATGACCGATTACGTCACCGACCCCGGCGGGATCGAACCCGATCAACGCGCGGAGCTGTTCGATCTGGCCGAACGGGCGGCGCGCGCGCTGTTTGCCGAGGGCGCGGTGCGCGTGGATTTCCTCGTCGCCGAAAGCGGCGACGCGTTCGTGCTCGAGGTCAACACGCTACCGGGCATGACGGAGTTGTCGCTGTTGCCGATGGTCGCGCACGACGGCGCGGGGCTTTCGTTCGCGGACCTTGTCGAACGCATTCTCGCGACCGCGCGGCTGAAGGTGGGCTCGTGATGCGCTGGTTCAAACGCCAGGAGAATCTGCGCAAGGAGGACCGCCGCGAACGGCGTTTCGACCGATGGCGTTCGGCGTGGAAATACGCCCGCCCGCTTCTGGCGGCGATCGTCATCGCCGGCGGCGCGCTCGCGATGCGCGGCCAGCTTGTCGATTCGCCCCTGTTCGCGCTTGACAACCTCAACGTGAATCCCACGCCCAACGTGTCGGGCGACGATCTGCGCCGATTCATCGACGCGGACCGAGGGCAGAATGTCTTCACGGTCGATCTCGACGGCATGCGCTCGCGCATTCTTTCGCACCCGTGGGTGGCGCGCGCCGAGATCCGCCGCGTGTTCCCGAACGAGATTCGCGTCGCGATCACCGAGCGCCGCCCGGTCGCGACGATCCTGCTCGCCAAGGGCGCGGCGCATCTTTCGCCGACCGGCCCGCGCCGGCAGATGCCGGGCCTGTATTACGTCGACAGCGAGGGCACGATCTTCACCAAGGTGGAGCAGGCCGATATCCGCCCCCTGCCGATGCTCACCGGCTTCACGCGCGAGGGATTCCTCGAGGAAAACGCGCACGGCTCGATGCGCGGCCGCCTGCGCGACGCGGTGCGTCTTGTGGACGTGGCCGTGAACGAGGGCGAGATCGACCTTTCGCGCATCGACGAGGTGCGCTTTGACGCGGGGCGCGGGTTCTCGATTCACATCGACCGCTCGCGGACGGCGATCCACGTCGGCGACCCGCCGTTCGAGACGGCGATGAACCGCCTCGCGCTCCTGATGGAACAGCTCGGGCCGCGGCTGGTGCTCGTGTCCCGCATCGATCTCACGCAGGAGGACTCCGCCATCGTGAAGGGCCTCGCGAAGGAAAACACATGAAAGGCCGTCACCCGATCGTCGCGGGCCTGGATATCGGCAGCACGAACGTCACCGCCGTGGTGGGCGAGGCGGCCGATCACGGCCTCGTCGTGCTCGGGGTATCGAGCTATCCGGGCAAGGGGCTGCGCAAGGGCGTCATCGTCAACATCGAAACGACCGTCGCCACGATCCGCGAGGCGCTCAAGGATGTGGAGGCGATGGCCGGCTGCGACGTGGAGACCGTGTTCGCCGGCGTCTGCGGCGCGCACATCAAATCGCTGAACAGCCACGGCATGGTGCCGATGCGCGGCGGCGAGGTGACCGCCCGGGACGTGGAGCGCGTGCTCGAGGCGGCGAGCGCCGTCGCCATTCCGACCGACCGCGAGATCCTTCACGTGCTGCCGTACGAATACATCGTGGACGAACAGCGCAACATCAAGGATCCCGTCGGCATGACGGGCGTGCGTCTCGAGGTGAAGTGCCACATCGTCACCGGCGCGCAGACGAACACGGCGAGCGTGGTGAAGTGCTGCAACCAGGTCGGCGCGACCGTGAACGAGATCGTCTTTCAACCGTACGCATCGAGCCTCGCGGTGCTGTCGGATTCCGAGCGCGAGGTCGGCACGGTGGTGTTCGACATCGGCGGCGGAACAAGCGGCGTCGCGGTGTTCCGGGAAGGGGCGCTCATCCATTCGTCCGTGCTCGCGCTCGGCGGCGGCAACAT
Organism: bacterium; assembly: GCA_019912885.1. NCBI lineage: Bacteria > bacterium. Next base: position 5,794 of record JAIOHV010000227.1, on the reverse strand, counting down.
CACCAACGACATCGCCCACGGCCTGCGCGTGCCGGCGTTTCCGACGGCCGAGCGCCTCAAGGTGAAGTTCGGCCACGCCAAGGTTGCCGAGGTCGATCCGCACGAGGAGGTGGAGATCGACGAGTCGACGACCGGCGCGCGCCGGGTCGTCTCGCGGCAGATCCTCTGCGAGATCATCGAGCATCGCTGCGACGAGATTTTGCGCCTTTTGCACTCGGAGCTGGAGGAGGCGGACCTCGCCGACGCGGCGCGCACGGGGCTCGTAATCACCGGCGGCTGCGCGAATCTTCCGGGGCTGGCGCGTCTGGCGGGCGAGATCTTCGAGACGCAGGTGCGCGTCGGCGCTCCCGCGAACGTCACCGGTCACACCGAGATGCTCGACGACCCCCGGCTCGCGGGAGCCGTGGGGCTCGCGATTTACGGCCGCGAGGCCTTGCTGAAGGGGCCGGGCGTCACGGCGCGCCCGTCCGGTTTCCGGAAATCGATGGTCCGGGCGCGCGACTGGCTCAAGGAGTTTTTTTAGAAACCCTTCCCCCCGCAAGGGGGAGTTCCCCCGAAGGAGTGAGCATGAAATTCGAGGTTTTCGAGCGGCAAAAGGGCGCGGACCTGAAGGTCGTCGGCGTCGGCGGCGGCGGCGGCAACGCGGTCCGCACGATGATCCAGTCCGGCTTGTCCGGGGTGGAATTTATCGCGTGCAACACGGATCGGCAGGCGCTGGAATCGAATCCGGCGCCGCAGCAGATCCAGATCGGCAAGGGGCTCGGCGCGGGCGGCAATCCCGACGAGGGGCGCAAGTCCGCGGAGGAATCGCGCGACCGCATCCGCGAGGCGCTCGACGGCGCACATATGGTGTTTATCACCGCGGGCATGGGCGGCGGAACGGGCACCGGCGCGGCGCCGGTCATTGCGCGCATCGCGCGGCACGACATCGGCGCGCTGACCGTCGCCATCGTCACGCGGCCCTTCAATTTCGAGGGAAAGCGCCGCTGGCGCCAGGCGGAAGAGGGCATCGAGGCGCTGCGCGAGGAGGTCGATACGCTCCTCACGATCCCGAACCAGAAGCTGCTCGCGCTCGCCGGTAAGGATCTGCCGATGCTCGACGCCTTCAAGAAGGCCGACGAGGTGCTGCTGAACGCGGTGCAGTCGATCTCCGATCTCATCACCGTGCCCGGCATCATCAACCTGGATTTCGCGGACGTGCGCACGATCATGAAGGGGACCGGCGTCGCGCTCATGGGCACCGGCGTCGGTACCGGCGAAAACCGCGCGATCGAAGCCGCGGAGATGGCGATCTCCAGCCCGCTTCTGGAGAACGTGCAGATTCACGGCGCGCAGGGCGTGCTCATCAACATCACCGGCGCGTCGGACATGTCGCTGTCCGAGATCAACGACGCCGCGATGCACATCCAGGACGCGGCGTCCGAATCGGCGAACATCATCTTCGGCTCGGTCATCGACGAGCGCATGGGCGACTCCGTGCGCATCACCGTCATCGCCACGGGCTTCGATCCGGTCGCCGAGGCCATCCGCGACTCGCGCGAGGAACGCATCGCGAGCGGCGTCAGCATCCTGCAACGGCGCCGCCCGGAGGCCGCGGATCGCCCGGTGATCCGCTTGGGGCGCGTGGACGACTTCGAACAGACGCCTGTCGAGACGACGCCGACGCGCCTTGAACGCTACGCCGACGAGCGCCGCGTCGACGAACGCCGGCGCGTCGCGGAGAAAGGACGCCGCGACCGCTCGATGGACGAATACGACATCCCGACATTCCTGCGCCGTTCCGCGGATTAGTCGGCGCGGCGCCTAGCGCAACGAACCGCGACCGTGAGGGAGCGGGTCTCGCACGGCTCGCCCCGCCGGCGGCCGACACGATCTCTGACAAAAGCGGCGCTTCGCGCGCCGTAAAGATCGCCCCCAAAGCGATCACAGCAAAGACCGTCTCCAACCTTTCGTCGGTCTTTGCGGGGCCGCGTGTCCCCCAACGCGCGGCTCCAACCCACTTTCTAAAGGCCACCGGGTTTTGCCGCTTCGGTGGCCTCTTTTTTTGCCTACGGAACACAGAGGGCACGGAGGGATTAGAGTTGAATCGCAAATTTCGTCATACGAATCGGGAAACGAATTTCGGCATCGAAGAGGAGATGTTGTTGTTGCTCAATGAAATCACCGGCGCGGTCGTGGATTCCGCCGTGAAGGTGCATAAGGCGTTGGGCCCTGGCCTGCTTGAGAGCGCGTACGAAGCGTGTCTTGCTCACGAATTGCGAAGCCGCGGGTTGTCGGTCGCAACGCAGGTTGTTTTGCCGCTTGAGTACGAAGGTTTTGTCGTCGAGGCCGGATACAGAATGGATATGGTGGTTGAAGGCAAGGTCATCGTGGAGATCAAGTCCGTCGAAAAGCTCGCCTCCGCTCACGATGCTCAAGCGCTAACCTATCTGCGTCTCAGTGGGCTTCCGGTTGTCCTTCTCGTCAATTTTTATCAACGCCGACTCAAAGACGGCATCAAACGCTTCGTCGGTCGCAACTACGTCGCGGAAATTGAGCCCGGTCCTTTTGATTCCGTCTGATTTACTCCGTGTTCTCCGTGTCTTCTCCGTGCCCTCTGTGTTCCGTAGAAAAAAATTGACCGCCCCATCGAATCCCCTAAACTCGCCCGAACGCTTGCGTCGGAGGTCCGATATGCGCCGCCTTGCCGTTCTCGTCCTTGCCGCCGCCTTCCTTCTCGCCGCCGCGTCGCCGTCCGACGCCGCGCGGAAAAAGAAGGAAGATCGCGATCCGTGGAAAGGGCGCGTCGCGATCGGCGCGCGGCTCGGCGGATCGTTCGGCGGCGAGGGCTCCGCGTTCGTCGGCCAGGCCGTCGTGACGTACTGGTGGATCAAATACCTATCCACCACACTCGCGAGCGGATACGGCTATTACACCGCGTTTTACACCGACGCCGACGGCGACGAGCAAACCGTGCAGGTCAACTACGTGCCTTCCGAGTTTCTCGTCACGCTTTACCCGATCCCCGGCGGGCGCATCTCGCCCTATCTCGGCCCCGGCGTCGGCGTCGATTACATCTGGTACGAGATCGAGGACGAGAGGCAGTCGGGCACGATTTACTCCGGCATCGGCCGCGCGGGCATCCTCTACGCCATCGCGCCGAACGCGGGCGTCTCGCTTGGCGTGCGTTACACGAAACCGCTCAACACGACGGGCGACCTGGACGACCAGGACCAGGCGACGATCGGCCTCGAGGCAGGGCTGTCGATTTTCTTCTAGTGCGGGGGGACGCGTCGTCGCGATGTCCGAGCCGCAAACGAAGTCGCGCCGAAGCGTCCGCGGAGGCGGACGAAGTGCGCGGGCGATACGTCCAACAAATTTTTCGCACCGATTGTCGCTCATGTGATATATTCAGCGCCTTGAAATGTGTTTTGGGGAGGGTGCTCCGATGCGATCGTCCCTCTTGAATGTCTCCGTTACCGTCATCGCGGCGTGCGCGCTTGCTTTGTCGGCCGGCTGCGACGATGACGAACGGAACGAAATCGAGCCCGGCGCTAACGCGTTCGCGCTGACCGCGCCTACGGTCACCACGACGACGATGTTTTCGACAACGACGACGCGCCCGAGATTCACGACGTCGACCGGCGTGTTCGCCACAACCTCGACAACGACCTCGACGACCGCGGGCACGACGACGACGGTGACGCTGCCGTACGTCGACATTACGATGATCGCGGGGCCAGGGGAGGGTTATCTCGATCAGGTTCCGTCGATGGCGCTAGACGTTGACGGCGAGCCGCACATTGCGCGCGCTCACAACGAAGGGAGCTTGTATCATCACTGGCGCGATGTCGGCGTTTGGAAATCGGAAAAGGTGTCCCAGGTCGGCGGTCATTACTCCGGTATCGCGATTGCCGACGATATCACCTATATCGTTCATGTGCGCCGCGACTATTGCGGCAAGAACGAAACGCACGACACTCAACTCATCTCCATGAAGGCAGATACAGACCCTTGGCAGACTACCGATCTTGGTGTCATTCAGGGCTTTTTCGGCCGCCGTTTTCAGAATATTGCTAATGTGGCGATCGGACCAGAGGGCACGCCGCGCGTGTACCACCAGGCAACCCTCTGGCTTCCGCAGTGCGCCAATATCCCTGGGTTCGGTTTCTCCGCGGTTGCTTATTACCCGGATGCGCTCGCGCCATTTCCCTCCCGATTCGATATCGGACAAACGACCACGGGCCACGCCCTTGCACTCGACAGCCTTGGACAGCCGCATATACTGTACGATGCCAACACTCACTCCTATGCGCCCCGTTACGCTCACCAGGCCGGTACGCAATGGATCACGGTTTCTCTCGCACGACCACTGTCTCACAAATATCTGACATCGGCGATCGCCGTCGACGACACCGACGCCGCTCACATCCTGCTGTATGACTTCACCGATTCTGCCTTGATCTACGCAAGCAACGCGAGCGGCTCATGGACCAGTGGAATCGTTGCCGACGAAGTCGTTGATAACGATACCCTCGGTCGTCGAGCGGACATCGATGTCGATGCGTCCGAGCGTCCGCACGTGGTTTTCTTTGAGCCCCATGACGAGAACCTTCGCTATTCGTGGCGATACCGGGGCACATGGAAAAGCGCTGTCGTCGATTCGCAAGGCGATGTCGGATGGTCGCCGACAATGGTCGCACGTGACGGTATCGGCCACGTCGTCTACGCCGGTGCGGGCGCGGTGTGGTACGCGGAGTTTCCGCTGCAATAGCACGAATCGGTTTTTGGATTTTCCAAGCGCCGGCTCATCGGCGCCGGCTCATCGCGCGGATGGGGCGGCCGCTTGCGGGCGCGCGCGGCTCTGTGATCGCCGGGATACGCGCGGCGAGCTTGCGGTCCGCTTCCCCTCTCGGTGCGGGGATTCGGTTGCGGTAAAAAAAATCTCCGTGCCCTCTGTGTCTTCTCCGTGCGCTCTGTGTACCGCCGAAATGCGATTCATTCTGCATTCCGCTCTCCGCATTACTCAAACGGTGCGCCGCCCGTGGCGATCGGCGAGGGCTCTTCGTCGGGTTCGGCTTCCGGGGGTTCGGGCTCCAAGGCCGCGTGGCGTTTCCATCTCGGCATCACACCCGCGACGAGCATCAGGCCCGTCACGATCAAAACGAGCGCGATCGCCTCGCGCCAGCCGAGCGTTTCGCCGAGGAAGATCGCCGCGAGCGACGCGGTGACGATCGGCTGCAGCGTCACGTAAGTCGCGGCGAGCGTCGATGACGAGTGCCGCACCGCCCACATGTTCGCCGCGTAGCCGAGGATTGTCGGCATCAGGATCACGTACGCAAGGCCCAGGTACACGAGCGACGCGTGCGTCTGGTGCGTGAACTCCGAAAGCGACGACGAGGAAACGATGACGACGCCAAGCCCGCCCGCCGCGTAGGCGCCGGCCGTCAGCGTCAGCGGCGGAACGCGGGCGAGCACGGGCCGCTGCAGCACGAGATACATCGCGTAGCTCGCGCAGTTCGCGAGGATCAGCACGTTCCCCAGGAGCCGGCCGGACATCGGCGCGGCGCGCGCGGCGTCAAGCACCACGAGCGCGCCGGCGACCGCGGATGCGATGCCCACGATCTTCGCCGCCGTCAGCCGTTCCACGCGAAACGCCGCCGCGAGCGCCGCGGTGAAAACAGGGATAGCCGGCATGAGGATGCCGACGTTCGTCGCGGTGGTGTACGAAAGCCCGACGATGAAAAGCACCTGATTGAGGAACACGCCGAACAGCCCTAGCTTCGCGAACGCCCACAGGTCGGCGCGCTCGTGG
>JAIOHV010000226.1 GCA_019912885.1 bacterium | reverse complement strand
CGCCTCGGTGAGCTTCACGTTGGACGTGCCGGCGCCGACGCCGCCGGGGCCGATCGGCGAGCCGGACGAAATGCGGCCATCCTTCATCTGGCCCGTGCGCGGACCGATTGTTCGCCGCTTCGGCAAGGGGCCCGATGGCGTGCTCACGGAGGGCATCGACATCGCGGGCGCGGCCGGGCAATCGGTGGTCGCCGCGGCGGACGGGCAGGTGATCGTCGCCGACGATCGCTTGAAAGGCTACGGCAAGATGATTGTGATCCAGCACGCAAACAAATACGTGACGATCTACGCGCACAATCGCGTGAATTACGTGCAAAAGGGGCAGAAGGTCGCGCAGGGGGAACGCATCGCCGAGGTCGGCGATTCGGGCCGCGCCGAACGGCCGCTGCTGCATTTTGAAATCCGCAAGGGGATCAAGGCGCTCGACCCGCTGAAACTCTTGCCGCGTTCCTGAAAACGGAGGTCCGTTCATGGACATCGAAGATCTCGCGAAACTCATCCGCAACATTCCGGACTTTCCGAAGCCGGGAATCCAGTTCAAGGACATCACGACGCTGCTCATCAAGGGCGAGGGATTCGCCGAGGCCGTCCGGCACATGGTCGCGCACCTGAGCGAGATGGAGTTCGACGCCATTGTGTGCGTCGAGGCGCGCGGATTCATCTTCGGGGCGCCGGTGGCCTACGCGATGCAAAAAGGGCTCGTCATCGTGCGCAAGCCGGGAAAGCTCCCACATAAGACCAAGCGCGTGACGTACGAATTGGAGTACGGGTCCGACAGCCTCGAAATTCACGAGGACGCCATCATCGACGGACAGCGCGTCGTCATCATCGACGACCTGCTGGCCACCGGCGGCACCGTCGCGGCCGTATCGAAGCTGCTGCGCGAGATGGGCGCGAAGATTCTCGAGTCCGCGTTTGTCGTCGAACTCGAAGGCCTTAACGGGCGAGAACGCCTCGATGGCATGGAGGTGTTCAGCCTGATTCGATTCTAGCCGACCGATTCAAGCCGGCGAACGGGGTGCGCGCCGCCCGCCGCGCACGCCTCGCCGCTTTTTGAACGTTTGTTCACTCCACGTTCACCTTGAACACGCGATCCGCCGCGGTATTCACCGCGCCGGACAAAAGCGCGTGGCGAAACTTCCATAACGGCGAATGGATATCGCCCATCTCGCGGCCTTTCTCCAGAAATTCCAGCACCGCCGGTTTCGTGATCGACACGAGGTGCTCGAACACGTCGTGCCCTTCCTCCGGAGAGGCGAGGGCGGGATAGCCGTAATACCCGCTACCCTTGAAATGGCGGACGGCACGCACGACCGCGTCGACGGTCGCGCGGTGTTGCCTCAGACGATCAAACGCCGACGCGCTGTCTCCGTTGCCGCGATAGAGGTACGAGTCGTTGGTGTCTCCGTTCGCCGTGCGCGCGGGGACGGACGGCGGCAGTTTCGTCCAACCCTCATCGACAAGCTCCGGCCACAGGTGCAATGCAAAGCAGGTTTCCAGGTAGCCCGCGTGGTGGTCGTGCTTGAGGTTCTCGACCGTCACCGTCCGGCCTGGCGTATTTTCGACGCCGGCGAATATCGTGTGCCCCTCTGTCATCTTCGCGAGAATGACGGAAAACAGCGATACCGCGGGTACGCCGAATCGGCGCGTCAGGCGGTCGGCGGCGTCTTCCAGGGCGCAGATATGGCGGGGTCCGCCGTGAAACGACGTGTACGCCAGGCGCGCGAACCCGTGTCTGGCGAACGGGACGAACATGCGGTAGGCGACCTCGCGCACCATCCGCGCGGGGAAGTTGACCGAACCGATCTGGGGAAGGCAATCCGTTGCCACGGGAACCGGCGGCAGAAACAGAAAGGTCCAGTCGTCGCGCTCGGCGGCGATGCGCGTGACGGTCGTCTCGGCCATCGAATAAGCCTCGAAAATATCCTGACCAAAAGGCAGGTGTGGCCCGTGCACTTCGAGCGGGCTGAAAGTCGCGACGACGCACGTCTTTTGGCGATCCAGCGCCAGGAGCTGCGTTTGCGTCATGCGGTCGTGGCGAAGGATGCGCGGATGCGCGGCGCCGCCCGTGGATCGGCCTTCCGGCGCCTCGGGCTTCGTGATTGGGCTCATGAGTCGGTTCCCCCGGGAGCGCTCCGCCAAAGCCGGAGCGCGTTCGTTTCAACGGCGTTGAAGCAGATTAGCATTGACGACGCCCACCGTCATGCGACCGTATTCGCGCCGGGAAAACGTCGTCCGGTCCGGAGAAACGAAAGCGCGAAAGGCGCGGCCCATCGCATGTGATCTAAATCAATCTTTCGTTATGATCCGCCGTGGTCGCAACTTTTATCTTGACAGGTATTCACGAGTGTACATATATGGCGGACTCATAAGAAAACGCTCGCGGAAAAAAAAATATTGGACGAGGCGGATAACATGAACAAATCCGATCTGATTAATGCCTTGGCCGACCGGGCCGCCATCGAGCGAAAGTGCGCGGCGAGTCTGGTGGATTCGGTTTTCGAGGAGATGGCGCGCGCGCTGACATGCGGACAGCGAATCGACATTCGGGGCTTCGGCTCCTTATTCATTCGCGAGCACGACGCGTATCTCGGCCGGAATCCCAGGACGGGTGAGTGGATTCGCGTTGAAGCCAAACGGCTTCCGCATTTTCACGCGGGTGCCGAACTTCGGCAGCGGATCAATGCCGATGTCAATACGGGTTCGGCACACGGGACCATCGACGCCGTCCCGATGTTCGCGCACGAGGTATTCGAGCGGCCCGCCTCGACGGACGCGGGCGATCCGGACTGAACGCCGCTCCGCCCGCCCCGGAAACGCCCCGGAAGTCGCGAATCCGCGAATGCTCGTGATTCGCGCGCGTCTCGCCCATCACCGTTGCCATCGCCCGGAAAACGTCCTAGTGTTTCGCCCGGTTTTTCCCGCGGACGTTGGACCCCCAAAAGGCAGAAATTTATGAAATTACACGAGTTTCAAGCGAAGGAGCTGCTGTCGCGGTACAGCGTGCCGGTGCCGAAGGGGCGCCTTGTCACGCACCCGGCGGCGGCCTACCAGGCGGCCCAGGCGCTCGGCGGCGGCACGTGCGTCGTGAAGGCGCAGATCCATGCCGGCGGACGCGGCAAGGGCGGCGGCGTCAAGGTCGTTCACACGCCGGATGACGCGGCGCGCGCCGCGGAAGCGATCCTCGGCATGACGCTGGTGACGCCTCAAACCGGTCCCGAGGGGCGCCTCGTGAAAAAGGTGCTTGTCGAGCAGGGGCTCGAGATCGAGCGCGAGCTCTATTTCAGCATTCTCATCGATCGTTCTACCGAGCGGCCCGTCATCATGGCGAGCGCGCAAGGCGGCATGGAGATCGAGGAGGTCGCGGCCAAAGACCCCGGCGCGATCATCACGGCGCATGTCAATCCCGACACGGGCTATTCGCCGTACGTCGCGCGAACGCTGGCCTATGGGCTCGGACTGACCGGTGACGCGAACAAGAAGTTCCTCGCCTTCGTCGCGGCGGCCTACAAGGCTTTTGAAGGCCTCGACGCCTCGCTTCTCGAGGTCAATCCGCTGATTGTGACCAGGAACCAGGATGTCATCGCCCTGGACGCGAAGGTGACGATCGACGACAACGCGCTGCGCCTGCACCCCGACGTGTTCGCGATGCGCGATTTCGACGAGGAAGAGCCCCTGGAAATCCTCGCGGACCGTTACGGCGTCGATTACGTTAAGATGGACGGGGGCATCGGGTGCCTCGTCAACGGCGCGGGCCTGGCGATGGCGACGATGGACATCATCCTCGCGTTCGGCAGCCGGCCGGCGAACTTCCTGGATATCAAGGGCGGCGCGAACGTGCAGAACGTCATCAAGGCGTTCACGCTGCTCATGGCCGACGATCACGTGCGCGCGGTGCTCGTCAACATCTTCGGCGGCATCGTAAAATGCGACATGGTCGCCAGCGGCATTCTCGAGGCGATGAAGCACGTCAAGGTCGATGTACCGGTCGTGGTTCGCCTGTCGGGGACGAATTCGGACAAGGCGCGCGAAATCCTCGCGGGCGCGGACTTCCCCTTTATCACCGCTCAAACGCTTTCCGAGGCCGCGCAAAAGGTCGTCGAAGCCGAGAAGGGGGCCGCGAAATGAGTATCCTCGTCAACAAGGACAGCCGCATTCTCGTTCAGGGAATCACTGGCAAGGAAGGCACCTTCCACACGCGCCAGTGCGTTGAATACGGAACGAACGTCGTCGCGGGCGTCACCCCCGGCAAGGGCGGCGATAACGTGGACGGCATCCCCGTCTTCAACACCGTCAAGGAGGCCGTCAAGGAAACAGGCGCGAACGTCGCGCTCGTTTTCGTGCCGCCGTTTTTCGCCGGTGATGCCGTGCTGGAGTGCGTCGAGGCGGGCATGCCGCTCGTCGTGACGATCACCGAGGGGATTCCCGCGCTCCACATGGTGCGCGTCATGGGCGCGGTCCGAGGCAGCGAAACGCGCGTGATCGGCCCGAATTGCCCCGGCATCATCAGCCCCGGCCAGGCGAAGGTCGGCATCATGCCGGGTTATATCCACACGCCCGGCCGTATCGGCGTCATCTCGCGAAGCGGCACGCTGACCTACGAGGCCGTGGCGCAGCTCTCCGAACTCGGAATCGGGCAATCGACGTGCATCGGCATCGGCGGTGACCCCGTCATCGGCACGAATTTCATTGACGCGCTTGCGTTATTCGAAAACGATCCCGATACGGAGGGTGTGGTCATGATCGGCGAGATCGGCGGAAGCGCCGAGGAAGAGGCCGCGGAATTCATCGCGGGGAACCTTCACAAGCCCGTGGTGTCATTTATCGCGGGGCTCTCCGCCCCGGCCGGGAAACGCATGGGTCACGCCGGCGCGATCATCTCCGGCGGAAAAGGCGGCGCCCGGGCCAAACTCCAGGCGCTCGAAAAGGCCGGCGTTTCGGTCGTGGAAAATCCGTCCGAGATCGGGCACGCGATGCGCGACGCCCTGAAAGGGCGTGACTAAAAAACGCGGTCGCCATCCGCGCGCACGAGGGATCATGAACGGTCGAAACACCTGGATTTTCGCACTTATCGCGGCGGCGGCGCTTCTTGCGCCGTCGTCCGCACTTGCTTTTTCGGACTCGCAGCCGTTCATGATCAACCTGGTCAGCGACGCCGTGGCCCTGGGTCCCCGGCAGGTCGGCTCGTCCGAGGTTTCCGGCGCCGCGGCGATCCGCGACGCGGTTTCGCGCATCAGCACCAAGACCAAGCACGGGCGGCGCGACCCGGACGAACACTTCAATTCCGTGGTGGAAATGTTCCGCACCTCGGCGCGGACGCCGCAGCAACGTTTCGAGGAGCTGGTCGCGTTGTCGGTCTATCTGGTCAACGCGGTCAGCCCGAATTGTCCCCCGAAGTTCTACAACGATCTGATGTCGAGCCCGGACGTGTTCATCGCCGTGTTCGACGGGCAGACGCCGATTCAGACGCCGTATTCGGATCACCTGAAATGGGCGACGCAGTGGTCGCAGCCGTACCGCTCGTCGCTGGACGGAGCATGCCGGTACTATAACCCGCGCAACTCCCGCCTTGCCGCGGACAACACGGCGATCGTCTACAACTTCCTTGTCAACGAGCTTGTGGACGTGTGGTCCTCCGTCCTCTACCGCGCGAACCAGCTCCGCAGTCCGTCCGCGGAGGTGGGAACCCGGCGCACACAAAAGCCGGGCGCGGCCTCGAACATCGTGGTTCAGCTCTACCGCCCCTCGGACGATCTTGACGTCACCATCGCCATGCGCGAATTCCGCCGCCTCGAGCAGGGTGGCCAGGACGCGGCCGCGGCGCCGGCGCCGCTGCAGGTCGCGGCGGTCGCGACAACGACGACCACGACGCCGACAACGACAACGACACGTCCTATCCCAACGACCGTGCCGCCTCCGCCGACCACGATTCCCTTGCCGGCCACGACAACGACGACGGTATTCACGCCCACGACGACCCTGGCGCGCCCGACGACGACCATCGCCATCGCGATGGCGGCGACCCCGGCGCCGGCCGCCGACACCGGCGTCATCGAGCTCGGCGGCCTGGAGATCACCTCCGAGGAGGCCGAGGCCGCCAAGGAGAAATACGGCCAGGACACCTTCGGCATTCGCGAAGGCCTGGACCCGGGCGCGAAAATCAACATCGATACGAGCGGCGTCGACGCCTCCGGCGGAAATCGGGTGGTGGTGCCGCACAGCTCGATGCCCAAGAGCGAACTTCAGTCCGGCGACGTCACGGTGGAATTCGACGCGCTCGGCCAGATCGCCTACGTGCCGATCGGCGAGAAGCAGGAAAGCCGCATCGTCCTTGGCGCGCTATCGACCGGCGAGGAGCAACAGGGCGCGATGAGCCCGGAGGCGGTCTTGCGCGTCATCAGCGCGAATCTCGGCGGCGTGCGGAGCTGCTACGAGCGTTCGCTCAAATACAACCCCAATATCGCGGGCCGCTTTTTCGTTCAGATCACCGTCGGCGCCGACGGGTCGGTCGCCAACGTCGAGGTTCTTGACGACACCTTGCGTTACGGCGATCTGACGAATTGCCTGGTCAAGCGCGTTTACGCCTGGCGCTTCCCCGCGCCGATGGGCGGACGGTACGTATTCAGCTATCCGTTCACGTTCGTGCAGTCGTTCTGAGCGCCAACGAGGCTGGAAGGTGGAACGCCGGGAGGCGTCCCTAACACGACTTGGCGACGGACAACATGGACATGATGGACCGGTTGGACATCATCGATGGTTGACGAGAGCGTCGGTCGTTGCGATTCATTCCGCATTCCGTATTCCGTCCTCGTCTAATAGCCTTCGCGATAAGGTAGCGGCAGCTTTTCCGGCGGTACGTTGAACGCCGCGGCCATGCGTTTGCCCTCGGAAATCGTCAGCGGCTCGTAGCCGACCCACACATCGATTACCGGCACCGGGGGAGGCGCCGGCGTCGCCGGCTTTTTCGCCGCCGCCTTTTCCGGCGTCGGTGCGGGCGTCGGCCATTCGGAGGGGGGTTTCTCGTAGCGGCGTACGATGTAACCAAGCTCGCGCGTCACCGTCAGGAAGACGCGATCGAGCTGCGTCGAGTTCGTCTTGTCCGTGTGCCGTTTGACGAACCCGTCCATCACGTCGGGAAAGTTCACGGCGTTGCGGATTTCGCGATCGCCTGAATACAGGCGCACCCAATCTTCGACCGGCATCGTCGCGACAAACGCGCGCGTGGGCAGGTTGCCGCTTTCCACGGCCTCCCACGGATAACCAAGGCGGGCGAAATGCTCGACCTGCGAATCCGTTGCCTGCACCTCCCACAGGTCGAGCTCGCCGTCGCGGTCGAAATCGCGCGCGGCGTGCCGGCCGGGCGGGGGTGGCGGCGCGCCGGCTTGCGAGTCGATGGTCAGTTGCAGATAAAGCGTCACGCCGACGAGCGTCGTCGCGAGCACGAGATGGATGAGCAAGGCGCGATCCTCGCGCTGCTCCGCTTCCGCGAGGCACGCGTCGCACAGGAGTCGCCGCGGCGCGGGGAACAGGCGAAATTTTTTCGTAACGCGCCAGCTCGCCGGCTTGCCGCAAACGGAGCACTCGTTCATTCAATTCCCGTCGCGTGATGTTGCGCCATGATTTCCGCAAGTCGCATGGCGCGTCAACATGACGGAAAGCCGGGGCCTTCGCGTTGACACGCCGCGTCGGAAGATCGACGATGCGCGCGGCCAACCCATGACCACCGAAAAAACCGGCACCTTCCCCGACGCGCATGGCGTCGAAATCTTCTGGCGACGCATCGACGCGGCCGCGCCGCGTGCGGCGCTCGTCGTCTGCCACGGCCTTGGCGAGCATTCGGGGCGCTACGTCGAACTCATGAACGAGCTTGCCGTCGCCGGCGTATCGTGCCTGGCGATGGACCACAAGGGACACGGCAAGTCGGGCGGCAAGCGCGGGCACGTCAACGCCTTCGATGAGTTCACGTATAGCGTGCGTCACCTTGTCGAAACGGCCCACGCGGAATATGGCGCGCGAAAGGTCTATTTATTCGGTCACTCGATGGGCGGCGTCATCGCGGCGGATTACGCGCTGCGTTTTCCGGAGTCGATCGCGGGCCTCGTTCTCGAGGGTGCGGCGTTCAAGATCGTCGTCACGGTGCCGCGCGCCAAGGAGTTGGCGGGGCGGATCATGTCGCAGGCCTGGCCGGGGCTGACGCTCGGAAACGAGATCCCGCCCGAAGATCTTTCGCGCGATCCGAACGAGGTCGCGGCCTATGTCGCCGATCCGCTGGTCCATGACCGCATCAGCGCGCGGCTGTATACGGAAATCGTCGCGACCGCGGAACGCGCGATGGCCCGCGCGGGCGCCCTGACCATGCCGCTTCTGATCACCAACGGCGGCGACGATCCGATCGTCGATCCCGAGGGCGCTCGCGAGTTCCACGGGCGCGTTTCGTCCGCGGACAAGACGTTGACGATTCTCGACGGCATGTTGCACGAGCCGTTGCACGAAATCGACAAGGCGCGCGCCATCGCCCAGATCCGCGACTGGATCCTCACGCGGGCGTAGGGCGTGGCGGAACGGTTGCGGCCCGGCCGCAATCGGGGTAGAAGGTGGCGCTCGATCGCGGCGCGCCGCGGTCGGCTTCACCTCCAGCCCACCGGCAAGCATGAGCGAACTGGCGTACGTCAACGGCAGGTTCCTGCCCATCGACGAAGCGACCGTTTCCATCGACGACCGCGGATATCAGTTCGGCGACGGCGTTTACGAAGTCGTCTACGCCTTTGACCGCCGGCCGTTTCTGCTCGATGAGCATCTGGCGCGCCTTGCGCAGAGCCTCGACGGGCTTCGCATCCGTGGCGTCGCGATCGACGACATGCGGCGCGTCATCGAGGACCTGGCGCGGCGGGGCGATCCGCGCCGTTCGAAAATCTACCTGTCGATCACGCGCGGCGTCGCGCCCCGAAACCACATCTTTCCGGTCGATCTGATTCCCACGGTCGTTGCCACGGTCCGTCCGGCGGGCGAGCCACCGGCCGGCGCGCTTTCCGAGGGCATTTCGGCCATCACCGCGCGCGACATCCGCTGGGGCCGCTGCGATCTGAAAACCCTGAACCTGCTCGGCAACGTCATCGCGCGACAAGCGGCGGAAGAAGCCGGCGCCCAGGAGGCGATCCTCGTTTCGGATGACGGCCTGGTGCGCGAGGGGTCGAGCGCGAATGTCTTTCTGGTCATGTCCGGCGCCGTCAAGACGCATCCGTGCGACGCGCACATCCTGCCCGGCATCACGCGCAACCTCGTCGTGCGGCTCGCGCGCGAAAACGGCATCGAGGTTCGCGAGGAGGCGCCGCCGCGCGAGGATCTTTTCGCGGCGGACGAAATCTTCGTGACCGGCACCGTGGCCGAGCTTGCCGCGGTGACAAGGCTCGATGGGCGGCGGATCGGCGATGGCAAACCCGGGCCGATGACGCTACGTTTGCGTCGGCTTTACGACGAGTACGTTCAACAGTTCGTCGCGCGCGCGGCGAACCGATAAACGAAGGAGGCATGGAGGCATGCGCCGGTTACCACTCTTAGCCATCTTGGGGGTCTTTATGATGATGTCCGCGACCGAGGCGAGCGCGGCGACGTACGCGATTTTCCACACCAACCAGGGCAAATTCACCGTCAAACTTTTCGAGGACAAGGCGCCGAAGACGGTCGCGAATTTCGTCGGCCTGGCGACGGGCGCGAAGGAGTACACGGAGCCGAAATCGGGCGCCAAGAAGAAGGGCAACTTCTACGACGGCCTGATCTTCCACCGCGTCATCCCCGATTTCATGATCCAGGGCGGCGATCCGCTGGGGACCGGCACGGGCGGCCCGGGCTACAAGTTCGAGGACGAGTTTGACAAGTCGCTCTCGTTCAACAAGAAGGGCCTTCTCGCGATGGCGAACGCCGGCCCGAACACCAACGGCAGCCAGTTCTTCATCACGGTGAAGGAAACGCCGTGGCTCACCGGCAAGCACACGATCTTCGGCGAAGTGACCGAGGGTTACGACGTCGTCGAGAAGATCTCCCGGGTCAAGACGGGCTCGATGGATCGTCCGGCCGAGCCGGTCGTCATCGAAAAGCTCGAGATCAAGAAGGACTAGCGAGGCGATGGGGAACGCCGGCCAGATCGCGATGGACGCCGCGCGCGTGGAACGCACGCTGCGGCGCATGGCGAGCCAGATCGTCGAGCAATGCGGCGACGATCCGGATCGCCTCGTCCTGCTCGCGATCCCGGCCGGCGGCGTCCCGGTCACCGCGCGCCTTGCCGCCGAGATCGCGCGCGAGACGGGACGCGCGATCGCGACCGGCGTTCTCGACATCACCCTGTATCGCGACGACCTTTCGTTTTCCAAAAAGCCGCGCCTCGCCGAGACGCGGCTCGATTTCGACCTGCACGGAAAAAACGTCGTGCTCGTGGACGATGTGCTGTTCACCGGGCGTACGATCCGCGCGGCGCTCGACGCCCTTCTGGAATACGGCCGCCCGGCGGTCGTGCGCGCGGCGGTGCTCGTCGATCGCGGCCATCGCGAACTGCCGATCCGCGCCGATTTCGTCGGCGTGTGGCTCGATACGGTGCGCGACGATGATGTGACGGTAACCGTCGGCGAGACGCCGGCCGCGGACGATCTCGTCGAGATCACGCCCCACAAGGAGGCGGCGAAATGATCTGGCGGCGCAAGGATGTCGTCGGCCTCGCCGATCTGTCCGTCGAGGAAATCACGACGATCCTCGATACGGCGAACTCGTTCAAGGAGGTCAACCAGCGGGAGCGCAAGAAAGTGCCCACGCTGCGCGGCAAGACCGTCGTCAACCTGTTTTACGAGCCCTCCACGCGCACGCGTACGAGCTTTGAAATCGCGGCGAAACGCCTGTCGGCGGACACCGTGAATTTTTCCGCCAGCTCAAGCTCGATCGGCAAGGGCGAAACGCTCCTCGACACCGTGCGCAACATCGAGGCGATGCACCCGGCGATCATCGTGGTGCGTCACCCGAACGCGGGCACGCCGCATCTTCTGGCGCGCCGCGTGAAGATCGGCGTCATCAACGCCGGCGATGGCGCGCACGAGCACCCCAGCCAGGCGCTGCTCGACATGCTGATGATCCGTGACGTGAAAGGGCGTATCGACGGCCTGACCGTCGCGATCGTGGGCGATATCGTCCATTCGCGCGTCGCGCGCAGCAACATCATCGGATTGACGCGCATGGGCGCGAAGGTGCGCGTCGCGGGACCGGCCACGCTCCTGCCCGCGGAAATCGAACGTTACGGCGTGGAGTCGTATTACAACATGGACGAGGCGATCGAGGGGGCGGACGTCATCATGATGTTACGCATCCAGCTCGAGCGGCAGCGCGACGCGCTGTTTCCGAGCAAGCGCGAATACGCGCGCTTTTTCGGCCTGAACAACGAGCGGCTCGCCCGCGCGAAGCCGGACGCGATCATCATGCACCCCGGCCCGATGAACCGCGGCGTCGAGATCGCAAGCGAGGTCGCCGACTCGACGCGCAGCAAGATCCTCGACCAGGTCTCGAACGGTGTCGCGATTCGCATGGCGCTGCTGTACCTCCTCGCGGGACCGTACGGGGACGACGGGGAGGTGGCATGAAGACAATCATCCGGGGCGGGCGGGTCATCGACCCGGTCCGCGACATCGACGGCGTGCGCGATGTCATTATCGACGACGACGGAAGACTGGCCGGCGTCGAGCCGGCGGCCGATTCGCCGCGAGACGTCGAGGTCATCGACGCGACCGGCTTCCTCGTGTTGCCGGGACTCATCGATCTGCATGTGCATCTGCGCGAGCCGGGATTCGAACAAAAAGAGACGATCGCCACCGGCGCGCGCGCCGCGGTGGCCGGCGGTTTCACGGCTGTGTGCTGCATGGCGAACACGAATCCCGTCAACGACCATGTCTCGGTCACACGGCTGATTCTCGATCGCGCGCGCGAGGCGAATCTGGCGCGCGTGTATCCCCTGGGCGCGGTGACGCGGGGGCTTGCCGGCGAGGTTCTCGCCGAGATGGGCGAGTTGCGCGACGCGGGCTGCGTCGGATTCTCCGACGACGGCCGGTGCGTGATGGTAAGCAGCGTCATGCGCAACGCGCTTGTCTACGCGCGCACCTTCGACGTGCCGATCGCCGTGCACGCGATCGACGAGACGCTCGCCGGCCGCGCGGTCATGCACGAAGGCGAGCATTCCATGCGCCTCGGTCTTTCCGGCGTGCCGTCCGCGGCGGAGGATTTCATGGTCGCGCGCGATTGCGTGCTCGCGCGGCACGCGGGCGCGCGCCTGCACGTGCAGCACGTATCGACCAAGGGCGCCGTCGAGATCATTCGCGTCGCCAAGGGATACGGCGTGCGCGTCACGGCGGAGGGTACGCCGCATCACTTCACGCTGATCGACGAGGACGTGGGCGATTACGACACGTACTTCAAGATGGCGCCGCCGCTGCGTAGCGCCGAGGATCGCGAAGCGGTCATCGAAGGCCTGGCCGACGGGACGCTCGATGCCATCGCCACCGACCACGCACCGCACGAGAGCCTCGTGAAGGACTGCGAGTTCGAAAACGCGGCCAACGGGATCATCGGCCTGGAGACGGCGCTGCCGTTGTCGTGGGATCTCGTTCGCGCGGGCCGGCTCTCCGTGCGACGTTGCGTCGAATTGCTGACAAGCGGCCCGGCGCGCGCGTTCGATCTGCCGTACGGGCTGACCAAGGGCGCCCCCGCGGACATCACGATCTTCGATCCGGACGCGCGGTATGTCTTCACCGCGGATCGTATCCGTAGCCTTTCCAGGAACACGCCATTTGTCGGCCGCGACATGGTAGGCGAAGTCGTTCGGACGATTGTCGGCGGACGGACCGTTTTTACCCGATGACCCCGACACTCGCCGCGCGTCTCGAAACGCTCGCGCGTTTCGCCGACGAGAGATTTCGTCCCGAATTGACCGAGGCGCGCACGGCGTATTTTCAGGAATTCGGCGTCGGAGATTCGGTCGATCCGGCATACGAAGAGGCGCTATCCGCGTTTCTCGACTGGTTTTTGTTCGAGCGCCTCGCGCGCGAGGAAGCGGCGACCCCCGCGCGTCTTTATGTCGAGCAAATTGCGTCCGCGGGCGCAAGCGAAAACGAGGTCGAGATCTTCCGCCGCATCGCCGAGGCGCCCCGGAGCCTCTTTCAGATCCGGCGTATCCGCGAGGACGCGCTCGAATGCCGGGATCTCTTTTCGCGCGAGGACGTCGTTGTCTCCGAACCGACGCCGGCGGGGTTCTTTCGCGAGGAAATCTACGAGGCGCGCCTCATCCGATACGAAGACGCCTGGCAATTCGGAGAGCTATTGCGCTTTCATCCTCCGCGCGCGAGCCGCGTCATCGCGCGCGTCGTCAAGGGCGTCGATCGCGCCGACACGCCGGAGGCCCGCGAGATCCTGCGGGGGCTTGCCTTGTGCAAGGTGAAGACCTACCGTTTTCCGCGTATCGACGCCTACCGAATTTACAAGGAGCGTTTTCCCGACTGACGCCGCGCCGGATGGCCGGCGGCGGGAAACGGAGCGATTGATGGAAAATTTGCAGGAAATGGTCAAGGACCTGCGGGGCATCATTCACGATTGCCGCGCGGCGTTCGATAACGAGGAAAAGGAAGAAAAGGTTCAGACCCAGGTCCGCACCCGCGTCAAGGAACAGCTTACGCGCAAGGATCTGCGCCTGCCGGTCGAGATCGCGCTTGTCGAGATCCTCCACGAGTTCGACGGCTTCGATATCGCGCCGCGCGAGATCAAATCCGAGGTGCTCGAGGACGCCGAAAAACTCCTGTCGCGTATCGACATGCTCATCGAGACGGAGAGCGTCGTCACCCTGGAGCGCGTGGAATTGCCGTCTCCGCCGGCCATCATCGCCGACATGATCGAGAAGGAAGAGGCCGCCCGGCGGCGCGAGGAACGCGTGGAGCGCGAGGCGCGCCGCGCCTTGGCGACGCACGAACCCACGGAGGAAAAGGGCGAGGAACCCCGGCGTCGCCGCCGGCGCGGGCGCGATCGCGACCGCCGCGTTGACGAAGCGCGGCCTCCGGAAGCGCTGGCGGAGCCCAAGCGCGATGGCGTGGAAAAACGCACGGAAGAACGCGATCGCCGCGATCGCGATCGCCGCGAACGCAAACCGCGTGAGCGCGGGCCGCGCCCCGAGGGACCGCGTCCCGAGGGGCCGCGCGAACGCGAGGCAAGGCGGCCGAAGCCGGCCGAGAACACGCCTGCCCCCTTGGCTGCGGCGCCGGCGAGCGAGCCGGGCACGGAAGCCGAACGCACGGAACTGAAATTCCAGCGCGACGCCGCCGGTGAAAAGACCGGCCAGGGACGCCGGCGCGGACGGCGTCGCCGGAAATAGATCGAACGCCCGCCGCGTGCGTCTTTCGGACATCAAGGGCGTCGGACCGGCCATCGCGGCGAAATTGCGTGACGCCGGCTTTCAGACGCCGCAACAACTCCTGCACATCGTTCCTCGGCGCTACGTCGATTTCCGGCGCGTCGTATCCGTATCCGACCTGAACCCGGGAGAGCCCGCCGCGCTCGACGTGCTCGCCCAGGGCGTGCGCCGGTTGCGGGCCTGGCGCGGTCGCGCGTTCGCGGAGGCGATCGTCGAGGACAAAACGGGCACGCTTCGCGTGCGCCTTTTCGGACCGCCCGCGCGCGGCGCGGATGTGGCATTTCGGAAAGGGCGCCGGTTGTTTCTGTGCGGCGTTCCCGAAAACGCCGGGGATGAAATCATCCTGACGCAGCCGCGCGTCACCGCGGTGCGCGACGGCGACGGTCCGGCCAACGCAGCGCGCGTCGAGCCGATTTACCCGCCGATCGGCGATCTGCCGCCCGGGCGCGTGGCGCGGATCGTCAAGGCGGCGATCGATCTGGTTGAACGCAAGCTCGTCGATGGACTGCCGGACGACGATGCGATCTGCGCCGCGTGGCCGCCGCTTTCCGCCGCGTTGCGCGCGATTCACGATCCGCCCGCCGAGGCCGACGTCGACGCGCTGAACGCGGGTGCGTCGATCGCGCAGCGGCGGATGATTTTCGACGAACTGTTTTTTATCCAGTTGGGCCTGTTGCGCCGGCGGGCCGTGTCGATGAACGAGTCCGCGCCGCGTCTTCGCGACCGGCGCGAGCGCGAAATCGCCGCGCGCGCCGCGATGCCGTTCGCGTTGACCGCCGCGCAAGAACGCGCGCTCGAGGACATCCGCGCCGACATGCTGGCCGCGCGGCCGATGCACCGGCTCGTGCAGGGGGACGTCGGTTCGGGCAAGACCATCGTCGCGTTTTTTGCCGCGCTGCTTGCTATCGAAAACGGCATGACCGCCGCGATCATGGCGCCGACGGATATCCTCGCGCGGCAGCACGCCGAGTCGCTCTCAAAACTGACCGGCGCGTGCGGCGTTCGTCTGGCGCGGGTTGGCGCGCTTGCCCGCGGCGCGGAGCAAAAAGAGGTCCGCGAACGCATCGAGTCCGGCGAGGTCGATCTGATCGTCGGGACGCACGCCCTCATCACGAAGAGCGTCCGCATTCCGCGTCTTGGTCTTGTCGTCGTGGACGAGCAACATCGCTTCGGGGTGCGTCATCGTGGCGCGCTCGCCGCCAAGGGCGATGCTCCGCACGTGCTCGTCATGTCCGCGACGCCGATCCCCCGCAGCCTCGCCATGACGATCTACGGCGATCTGGATATCACGCTCATTCGCGAGCGCCCGCCCGGGCGCCGCCCGCCCGATACGCGGTGGATTCGCGGCGGCGAACAGGCAGCGTGGCGCCTCGTGAGCGACGAAATCGAGCGGGGCGGACGCGCGTTCATCGTTTGCCCGCTGATCGAGGAATCGGAATCGATCGCCGCGGTGTCCGCGACAAGGCGATTCGAGGCATTGCGGAAGGGGCCGCTTTCCGGTGTTCGTCTTGCGATCGTGCACGGGCGCGTTCCGCTTGCCGAACGCGAGGCGATTTTGACCGGTCTGGCCGCCGACGAGTTCGACGCCGTCGTTGCGTCCACGGTGGTGGAGGTCGGCATCGACGTGCCCCAGGCGACGATCATTGTGATCGATAACGCGGATCGTTTCGGCTTGACGCAGCTCCACCAGCTTCGCGGCCGGGTCGGGCGGGGCGACAGGCCGGGGATGTGCGTTCTTTTGACCGGAGAGACGGTGACGCCGGCCGCCGCGGAGCGTCTTGCCGCGCTAGTCGAGACGGACGACGGCTTCGTTCTTGCCGAAAAAGACTTGGCAATGCGGGGGCCGGGCGATATTCTTGGCGCGCGCCAGCACGGACTTCCGGCTTTGCGTTTTGCGTGTCTGGCCCGGGACGTGGAGATACTCGACCAGGCGCGCGGCGCGGCGCGGCGGCTTCTCCAGCGCGATCCGGATCTGGCGGCTCATCCAGGGACGGCGCGCATTCTCGCGCACCGGTGGAGTTCCCGGCTCGAGCTGGAAACCTTTGGATAACGATGATCAAGCACCAAAACCAGCGTCTTCCGGATTGGGCCAAATCGTCGGTGCGGGAGCTTTCCGCACCGCACGCCATGAAAACGCGGCTGCGGCGCCTTGACCTGAACACCGTCTGCGAAAGCGCGCGCTGTCCGAACATCAACGAATGTTTCAGGAAGCAAACCGCCACGGTGATGATCATGGGTGACCTATGCACGCGGCACTGCTCGTTTTGCGCGGTCCCGCATGACGCGCCGGCGGCGCTCGACGGGCGCGAACCGGAAAACGTCGCGAATCTGGCGGATGAGGTCGATCTGCGCCACATCGTCATCACCTCGGTCGCGCGGGACGACCTGCCCGACGAGGGCGCGGCGCATTTTGCGGCGTGCGTCCAAGCGGTGAAACGCCGCCGGCCGCATACCGTCGTCGAAATCCTCACGCCCGATTTCCACGGGCGCGACGACTGCCTCGACACCGTCGCGGCGTCGCCGTACGACGTCTTCAATCACAACATCGAGACCGTCGCGCGCCTGCAGCGGCGCGTGCGCCCGGCCGCGGCGTACCAACGCTCCCTCGCTGTGCTGGCCGCGATGAAACGGCGCCGCCCCGACACGCTCGTCAAGAGCGGCCTGATGGTCGGCCTTGGCGAAACGGACGAGGAAGTGTTCGGCCTTTTGCGCGATCTTCGCGCGAACGGCGCGGACGCGCTCACGATCGGCCAGTACCTTCGCCCCCGCGCGACGAACGCCCCCGTCGCGCGCTACGTCGAGCCGGCGGCATTTGAGGCCTACGCATCGGCCGCGCGCGAGCTGGGATTTGCCTTTGTCGCCTCCGGGCCGCTCGTGCGTTCGAGTTACATGGCCGAGGAACTGGTGCGTCCCGCCGTGCGCGGCGCGTAAGGGGAAACCGTGCAGACGATCCGGATCGGCCTGGTCGGCATCGGAACCGTCGGCGCGTCGGTCGTCGCGATCCTGCGCGATCTCGAGGCCGAGTTGCTTCGCCGCGCCGACGCGCGCATCGAGATCGCGCGCTACGCTTCGCGCCGCAAGGATCGCTGGGAAGAACTCGGTCTGGATCCGGCGCGGGGAACGACCGATCCGCTCGCCGTGGCATCCGATCCGGATGTCGATGTCGTCATCGAGGTGATGGGCGGCGTCGAGACCGCGCGCGAGGTCGTCCTCGCCGCCCTCGCGGCGGGCAAGGACGTCGTCACCGCGAATAAGGCGCTTTTGGCGGGGCACGGCGATGAAATTTTCGACGCGGCCGACCGCGCGGGGCGCATGATCGGTTTCGAGGCGAGCGTTTGCGGGGGAATCCCGGTGATCCACGTGCTCAAACGGAGCCTCGCCTCCGAGCGCATCCGCCGCCTCGTTGGGATCGTCAACGGCACCTGCAATTTCGTTCTCTCGGAGATGGCCGAGGCGGGCGGCGATTTCGCCGGCGCGCTCGCCGAGGCGCAGCGGCGCGGATTTGCCGAAGCCGATCCGACGCTCGACATCTCCGGCGCGGATTCGGCGCATAAACTCGCATTGCTGTCGATTCTCGCCTGGGGCGTGCGCCTTTCGCATACGTCGATTGCGTTGCAGGGGATCGAGGCGATCTCGGACGTCGACGTCGCATTTGCGGCGGAACTCGGGATGACGCCAAAACTCCTCGCGATCGCCAGGCGAAACGACGACGGGCGCTACGCGCTTTTTGTCGGTCCGTGCCTCGTGCCGGCGCGATCCCTCATCGGGCGCGTGCGCGGTTCGCTGAACGCGGTGCTCATCGAAGGCGAACATCTCGGGCCGTTCATCATGACCGGCGCGGGCGCGGGAGGCATGCCGACCGCGAACTCCGTCGTCTCCGACGTCATCGAGATCGCGCGGGCGCGCGCCGGGGGCGTCGCGATGCGTCACCCGACGGGGTTTCCCGAAGACAAACGGCTTGAGCCGGAACTGGTGCCGTTCGCCGAACAGGAAGAAGAATTTTATCTGCGCTTTTCGGTGCCCGATCAGCCCGGCGTGCTCGCGGGAATTTCGACGGCGCTCTCCGAACGCGGCATCAGCATCGCGCAGGTGATCCAGCATGGACGCAGCGTCGGACAAACCGTACCGCTCATGATCCTGACGCATGAGGCGCGACGCGGCGACGTCGCCGAGGCGATCCATGCGA
Organism: bacterium; assembly: GCA_019912885.1. Taxonomy (NCBI): domain Bacteria; species bacterium. Next base: position 44,696 of record JAIOHV010000226.1, on the reverse strand, counting down.
TCGACGCCATGCCGTTCATCAAGGACAAGGCCGTTATCATGAACGTCATCAAAGAGGTGCCGTGATGTCGTGGCCGGGGGTCGTGCGCGCGTTTTTCGACGAGCTTCCGCTTGAACGCGAGGAGAACATCGTCACGTTGCTCGAGGGCAACACGCCGCTTCTCGAGGCGCATGCGGTCGCCCGGCGCATCGGCGGCAAGGCCCGCGTGTTCTGCAAGCTCGAGGGCATGAACCCCACGGGCTCGTTCAAGGACCGCGGCATGACGATGGCGATCAGCAAGGCGAAAGAAGACGGCGCGCGCGCGGTGATCTGCGCCAGCACGGGCAATACGTCCGCCGCCGCCGCCGCGTATGCCGCCGCCGCGGGCATGACCTGCTACGTCATCATCCCCGAGGGGAAGATCGCGCTTGGCAAACTCGCCCAGGCGATGATGCATGGCGCGCGCGTGTTGCAGATCAAGGGCAACTTCGACGAGGCGCTACGGCTCGTGAAGGACGTGACAAGCGATCACCCCGTCACCGTCGTCAACTCAATCAACCCGTATCGCCTGCAAGGGCAGAAGACCGCGGCCTTCGAGGTCATTCAGGCGCTCGGCGACGCGCCGAAATATCACTTCATCCCCGTCGGCAACGCGGGCAACATCACGGCCTACTGGATGGGTTACACCGCGTGGTTCGAAAACGGCCGCGCAACGCGCCGCCCGCGCATGTTTGGCTTCGAGGCGGCGGGATCCGCGCCGATCGTGCTCGGCCACGTCGTGGAGAATCCCGAAACGATCGCGACGGCGATCCGCATCGGCAATCCCGCAAGCTGGCGTGAGGCCGAGGCCGCGCGGGACGAATCCGGCGGCGCGATCGACTGCGTGACGGACGGGGAGATCACCGAGGCCTACCGATTTCTCGCCGCGAACGACGGCATCTTCTGCGAGCCGGCGTCCGCGGCGTCGATCGCGGGATTGTTCAAACACGCGCCGAGGCTACCGCTTGCCGAAGGCGATATCGTCGTCTGCACGCTGACCGGCCACGGCCTCAAGGACCCTGACCACGCGATCCGCGTCAGCGATCCTCCCGTGAAAGTCGACTCCACGCGCGACGCCGTGTTGGCCGCGATGGGACTGGATTGAAACGACATGAAGTACGCGATTCTGCTTGGCGACGGTATGGCCGATCTCCCGCACGAGGCGTTCGGCGGACGAACGGTTCTCGAGGCGGCCCGGACGCCCGCGATGGACCTGCTTGCCGCGCGCGGCGAACTGGGGCTCGTCAACACCGTCACCGCCGGACTGCCGCCCGGCTCGGACGTCACCAACCTCGCGATCCTTGGCGTCGACCCGGCGACGCACTACACGGGACGCTCGCCGCTCGAAGCCGCGAGCATCGGCGTGGCGCTTGGGCCGGACGATACGTGCCTGCGCTGCAATCTCGTATCGCTTTCGAGCGGACCGGAAGGCGACGCCATGGACGATTACTCCGCGGGCCACATCGCGACAAACGACGCGCGCCCGCTCATCGAAGCGCTCGACCGGCATTTTCGCGAACGCGGCCTGCGGTTTTTTCCGGGAAAGAGCTACCGCCATCTGGCGGTGATGGCCGGGCTCGATCCGTCGATCAAGACCACGCCGCCCCACGACATCGCGGGAAAGCCGATCGCGCCGTATCTGCCCAAAGGTGAGGGCGCGGATTTTTTACGCGAGGTGATGGAAGCGTCGCGCGCGTTGTTTCGCGAACATCCCGTTAACCGCGCACTCGCCGTCCCCGCGACGCAGGCCTGGTTCTGGGGGCTTGGCCGCGCGCCGAAGTTGCCGGCGTTTCGAGAAAGCACCGGCCTTTCCGGCGCGATGGTCTCCGCCGTCGATCTTTTGCGCGGCATCGCGACCTATATGGGCATGGAGGTCATCAACGTCCCCGGCGCGACGGGCTACCTCGATACGAACTACGAGGGCAAGGTCGAGGCTGCCAAACGTTTTCTGGCTAGCGGCGGTGATTTCGTCTTCGTGCATCTGGAGGCGCCCGACGAATGCGGTCATAACGGCGTGCCCGAGGACAAGAGGCGCGCGATCGAGGATTTCGACGCGCGCGTCGTCGGGCCGATGGTTGATTATCTCGAGGAGCAAGGCGCGTACCGCGTGCTCGTCATGCCCGACCACGCGACGCCTCTGGCCCACCGAACGCACACGACGGATCCGGTGCCGTTCATCCTCGCGTCAAACGACGACGTGGCCGCGGTGCGTTCGGGCGGCTATTCCGAGCGCGCCGGGAAGGCGACGGGCGTCACGTATCCGAACGCGATGCAGCTTTTCGCGCGGCTCGTCGGCAATTCCCCCGGCGCGTAGGTCGTCTGGCCTCAATCAGCGGATCCCCAAAAACGGATTCGACGTGTACGTCCGGGAAAACGGGTGCGGCATCGTGAGATGACTTGCGATGACGTGCGCCGGCCAGAAAAACCACTCGCCCGCGCGTACGTCCTCGTCGTCGGGGTCGTCAAAAGCCCAAAGCGGACGGCCGCCGCGAGTTTTCGGGCGGCGGCCGACGATAGACTCCGGATACTCGCAACCCGTGTCCATGCGAAACGTCGAGGCGAATACGCCGCGCTCGCCGACAAATCCGCGCAGCTTCCAGATCGATTCGATAATCGAGACGAGCTTGTACGTCGCATTGCGGTCGTTGGCGCTTTCCGGCTCCGACGCCGATTTCGCCGCGCGATACACGACGCCGTCGCCGCCGGGGAAGTCCGCGTCGCGATCGCCGAGATATTCGCCGGCGATCCACTCCGACGTTATGAGCGCGCCATGATCACCGGCGGAAATGAAGATGCGCGCGTGCGTGTGATCTTCCACGAGTACGCGACCGTCGATGTCCTCGGAGCCCGCGCCCACGTCCTCGCGCCCGGCGTATTGCAGAAATTCGCCGTGGTAATACGTCTCCACGACTTCCGGCGGGCCGGGTTCGGGTGAACGGCTCGCCACGACGAGCACCGCGCCCATATCGTTGGCCGGTTGCGCGGGAGAGGCCGCCGCGAGAATCCCGTAGCTCACCGGATGAAAATACGCGTAGTGGATAAAGACGTGCGTCGCCGTCTCGGAAACGCCGTAATACACGGCGCCGACGAGCGGGAACGCCTGCAAATTTTCGCGATTGTCGGTCGGGTCGATGTTGCCGTCGAAATCGATCGAGGTCAGAAAGTCCTCCCGCGGGCGCCGGCCGGTGTCCTGATAAAAAACGGGCGCGTATCGGCGCGCCAAGTCGCGAGCCCGGTCCGTTTCGGTTTCCGGCGCCTCGAGCGAGCACGGCTCCACGATCGAAAAACGCGCGACGCGGGGAATCGCGAATCGTTCGACTGACGCGCGGCACACCGCCTCGCGCGCTCCCGGCTCCGGCTCGACGATGAATTGGTGAAGCCCCGGCGAGTGCGTCGCCCGATCGTCAACGACGCGCGCCCCGCGGCACGCCAGGCGCACGCGGCCCGCCTCCCGCACGCGCTCGCCGTCGCTTCCGCGAACGTCGACCACGACGTCGTTGCGCGCGCCGGGGTAGCCGATCACCACGCGCCGCATCGCGGCAAGGCGCGTAAGCGCGGGATCGAACGGCGGCGGACCGGCGGCTTCGCGCGAACATGCGGAAAGCGAAAAAACGATCAAGGCGGCGGCGAGAGCGGCGCGCATGCGGCGACGTTACGCGGTCGCGCCCGAATGGCAAGACGCCCGCGCGGGCGCCGTGATTGTTCGCGCGCGCGTCGACGCTTATGATCCGCGCCATGGATCGGCCCCCGGGAAAAGGACGCGCCCTCAAATCGGGCGATCGCGTGCGCGTCATCGCGCCGTCGAGCCGTTTTTCGCGCGACGCATTCGAAGGCGGAATCCGGAAGCTTGCCGCGTGGGGCCTGACGCCCGTCTATCGCGACGATATCTTCGATGAGGATCGGCATCTCGCCGGCGTCGACGCGCGCCGCGTAGACGAATTGCGCGAGGCGCTTGCCGATCCCGATGCGCGTGCCGTGTTCTGCGTTCGCGGCGGCGGCGGCGTGATGCGTCTTTTTGCCGCTGGCGTTGACGACGTGTTGGGCGCGGCGCGCGCGCCCATCGTCGGCTTTTCCGACAATTCGGCCCTGATCTGGCGCGCGTTCGCGCTCGGTGGCGCGCCCGGAATCCATGCGCCGATGATCGCGGGCCGCACGTTTCGCGAAGCGGGGGAGGCGGCCGACGCGTGGTTTCGCCGCCTGCTTTTTGACGCTTCCGCGCCCGGGCTCGTGCCGGGATTCAACGCGCGAACGGTCGTTTCCGGACGCGCGTCGGGCGTGCTCGCCCCCATCAACCTCACCATGCTGATCCACCTGCTCGCGGCGGATATGTTTGCGCTTCGGGCGCCGGTCATTCTCGTGCTCGAGGATGTCTTCGAGCCGCCGTATCGCGTCGATCGCATGATGGCGACGCTTGTCTCGCGCGGCGCCCTCGACAACGTCGCGGGGATCGCACTTGGCGATTTCGGCGATCGCCACCGCGACGAAATCGACGACATCCTCGCCGAGTGGTGCCTTCGGATCGGCCTTCCTTCGGTCGCCGGTGCGCCGGTCGGCCACGGCGCGATCAATCTGCCGCTGCCCGTGGGGGTCGCGGCGACGCTCGACGCCGATGCCGGCACGCTCACCATTCACGAGTCGCCCCTATGCTGACGCGCGCCCTGGCAATCGCGGAAAAGGCCGTCGCCGACCGCGCGTTTCCCGGCGGGCAAATCGCGGTTTTCCTGAACGGCGAAAACGCGCACGCGGCGTTTGGTCACACCTCGTGGGAAGCCGGCGCGCCCGTCGATGGCGCGACGCTCTACGACGTCGCCAGCGTCACAAAAATCGCCGTCACCGCCTCCCTCGCGATGATCACCGTGGCAAGCGGGAAATTGCGACTGACCGATCGTGCGGGGGACTTCGTCCACGGAATCGCCGATGACCGCCTCGCACGCGCGACGGTCGAGCAGCTTTTGACGCACAGTTCCGGGCTGCCCGCGTGGAAACCGCTTTTTCGCGGCGTTCCCGCGCGCGATGTCGCCACGCCCGCCGGGCGCGCGCGGATGCTGGAGTTGCTCAAGAAGGCGGCGCTTGAATATCCGCCCGGCGAGGGCGCGATCTACTCCGATCTCGACATGATGTTACTTGGACATATCCTCGAGACGATTTTCGAATCGACGCTCGACCGCCTGGCGCGCGAGCGCGTGTTCGTGCCGCTTGAGATCGACGAGCTTGTGTTTCGCCCCGCTGACGAACATCCGGATGCCGTCTGCGCGCCGACCGAGCACTGCCGCTGGCGGGGACGAATTCTTACGGGCGTGGTCGACGACGAAAACACTTACGCCGCCGGCGGCGTCCTCGGGCAAGCCGGCCTGTTCGCGACCGCGCGAGCGCTTGCCCGGCTCGGCGAGGCGTATCTCGCGGCGAGAAAAGGCGAGGGCGTCCTGTTTGATCCGGATATCGCCGCGCGGTTCACGTCGCGCGCGTTCCCCGATACCGAACGATCCTTTTGCCTCGGTTTCGACGGTAAGAGCCCGCGCGGATCCCGTTTGCCGGACGGCGTCGGTCCAAAGGCGTTCGGCCACTGGGGGTTCACCGGCGCGGGCCTTTGGATCGATCCGGATCGCGACGCGGTCGTTGCTCTTCTGACCAATCGCGTCCATCCGACGCGCGATAACGACCGCATCAATCACTGGCGGCCGCGCATCATCGACGCGGCCGTCGCGGGCGCCTGATGCACGTGCACCTTGTCGCCATCTGTGGAACCGGCATGGGCGCGCTCGCGGCGCTTCTGACCGAAGCCGGCCACCGGGTGACGGGCAGCGACCAGAATGTCTATCCGCCGATGTCCACGTTTCTCGCCGCAAAGGGCATTGACGTGAAGTTAGGCTACCGTGCCGAAAATCTTTTGCCGCGCCCGGACCTTGTCGTCATCGGCAACGCGATCCGGCGCGAAAATCCGGAGGCGGTCGCCGCGATCGAGGCGGGCCTTCCGTATCTCAGTTTTCCCGGCGCCCTGCGGCGGTTTTTTATTTCGGACAAGACGACGATCGCCATCTGCGGAACGCACGGCAAGACCACGACGACCGCGCTTGCGGCGTGGGTCATGACGCACGCCGGGCTTGATCCCTCGTTTCTCGTCGGCGGGCTGGGCCTCAATTTCGACGCGCCGGTTCGCCTGGGCGCGGGCGCGCATTTCGTCGTCGAGGGCGACGAATACGACACCGCGTTTTTCGACAAGGTCCCGAAGTTTTTGCGCTATGAGCCGAAGGTCGCGGTGATCTCCAACATCGAATTTGATCACGCGGACATTTATCCGGACCTCGACGCCATCCTCGCCGCGTTCGAGCAATTGGTCCGCGCGATGCCCGGCGACGGCTTGATCATCGCCGGAATCGACGATGCGAATGTTCGCCGCGTCATCGTGCCCGCGAAGGCGCGCGTGCTATCGTTCGGTTTTGACGAACACGCCGACATCCGCGCCCGGACGATTTCGCCGCACGAAAACGGTGTCGATTTCATTATCGAAACCGCCGAACGCAGCCAGCCCGTGCGCCTCCCCATGTTCGGCGAGCACAACGTGCGCAATGCTCTCGCGGCGTACGCGGTCGCGCGGCATGCGGGCGTCGAGCCGACCGCGTTTGCCGCCGCGATCGAGGATTTTCGCGGCGTGCGCCGGCGCCTGGAGATCCGCGGCGAGGCCGCGGGCGTGACCGTCATCGACGATTTCGGCCATCATCCGACAGCGATCGCGACGACGCTTGCCGGCCTTCGCTCGCGCTTCGCGAACCGGCGCGTCGTGGCGCTCTACGAACCGAGGACGAACACGAGCCGGCGGAATTTCTTTCAGGACGCTTACGCCCGGGCTTTCGCCGGCGCGGACGCGGTTGTCATCGCCCCGGTTTACGAAGCCGCGGCGATCCCGGAAGATGAACGCTTCGATTCCGCGCGCCTTCGCGACGATCTTGCCGAAAGGGGCATCGACGCGCGCGTGGCGACGGATTACGAAGAAACGTTGACGGCGGCGCTCGACGTTCTGGGCGTGGGCGATGTCGCCGTTTTGTTTAGCAACGGCGGATTCGGCGGCCTGCACGAGAGGCTTCTTGCGGCGTTGCGCGGGCGAAAATGAGGGATCTCGTACCGATCGAAACGGTGGTCAAGGATCGACCTTCGCTGATCGTCTGTCCGGCGACGGACGACGGCGTGGCGTGCTCGGTCATCCTGAACCGGCGACTTCCGAACATCATCAACACGCTTTTTCTGCCCGAGTTTTCGGTCGCGGACATTTTCGAATATCCGATTTTCAGGAACCGCGCGCCGAACGTCCATCTGCATATCGCGGGATTTTCGTTTCAGGAACCATTCCGCCGTTTTTTCAACGGTCACAAGCTTGAATACATCACCTGGTATTCGCACCACTTTTGGTCGCGCGATGCGTTTGACGACGTGATCGCCGCGGGCGTCGACCTGTATTCGGACACGCGCCTGGGGTCGAGCGCGGAATTGGTGCTGCGCAAGCTTCGCATCCGCGAGCGCGTGTCGCAGGAAATCGGACGCAACCTGACGCACGGGCGCCGGCCGGAGTCGGAATACTGGCGGCGCTGGTTTTACGCGAGCCTCGCCTCGCGCGGCGACCTGTACGGGATCCGCCTTGTGTTCGAAGCGCTTTACAAACGCGGCGCCAAGAACGCCGAGCCGAGTGAGGCGGTCGTCGAGGCGGGGCAGGAGGTGTACGAGCGTTTGTACGAACAACTCGAGAGCGCGAGCCTTTTCCGCTTTCCGATCGACGACGGCCGAATGTTTGGCGTCGTCCTCGGAATCCCGCCGTCAATCCTGCCGTATTACCGCACGGCCTGCGGGATCGCGTTCGAACTGCTCGGTGCCTCGCTTGCGCTCATCATGGTCGATGGCGGCGAGCAGATCGTCGTGTACCGCAGCCACCTGGCCTCGCGCGAACTTCCCACGCGTCTTCTCGGGCGGATCATCGATCGCGTTTTCGAGCGCCCCGTCGCGCGGCTGTTCGACCGAAACACCCTCGTGCTGACGCCGCATCCGTGGAACTTGACGCGCGCCGCGGAGATGATGTGTCTGGGTTTCGGCGACCGGCGGCATTTCGCGCCGACCTGACCGCGACAATCGGCGCGGCGCCGATTATGATGATCGGCGAAACCGCGGGGGCGGGGCCAGGTCGAAAACCCGCCCGGGGAGAACACGATGGCCAAGAACGAAAAACGCGTCGCCGGCGCCGCCAAGCGCGTGGAGTCGAGCCTTGCGGCCCGGCGCGAGATTCCGCTGATTGTCAATCGCATCCTCGAAAGCTTCGACGAGCCAAACTCGATGGCGCACCTGGACAAGCCGTCGATGCCGGCCGAGCCGGCCGTGGTGCGCGCGCTCGAGCTTTTGCAGTCGGTGCTCTTTCCCGGCTACATCGGGCGCTACGAGATCGAAAGCCACAACCTCATCTATTACATCGGCGAGCTGACCATCAAGATTTTCGACGAACTGTCACGCCAGCTTGAATTCGCCTATCAGAATCACGAGCCGTCGGGTGACGCGGTGGACTTCCGCGAGCGCGGGCGGCGCACGGCCCTGGCGTTCCTCGAAAAAATTCCGCGTATCCGCCGTTTGTTGTCGACGGACGTCATCGCGGCGCACAGCGGCGACCCCGCCGCGAAAAACTACGACGAGATCATCTTCTGCTATCCCGGCCTGAAGGCGGTGATGATCTATCGCATCGCGCATGAATTGCACAAGCTCGGCGTGCCGTTCATTCCGCGAATCATGACCGAATACGCCCACCGCGACACCGGCATCGACATCCACCCGGGCGCGACGATCGGCGAGGGATTTTTTATCGATCACGGCACCGGCGTCGTGATCGGCGAGACCACCGTCATCGGCCGGCACGTGCAGATCTATCAGGGCGTCACGCTCGGCGCGCTGCGTTTTCACAAGGATGAGCACGGCAACGTCGTCCGCGAGCAAAAGCGTCATCCGACGATCGAGGACAACGTCACCATTTACGCCCAGGCGACGATCCTGGGCGGAAAGACCGTCATCGGCGAGGGATCGATCATCGGCGGCAACGTCTGGTTGACAAACTCTGTTCCGCCGTTTTCCGTCGTGCAACTGGAAACGGCCAAGGTCACGCTGCGGAAAAACGTCGAACGGATGCAGACGCTCGATTACAGCATTTAACGACGCGAAAAATTTCGCATTGCGTCGCGCGCGACTTTGACTATCTTTGACGGTTCGATGAAACGATATCGCCGACCCCTCATCATCCTCACCGGCGTCGTTCTGCTGTTGGCGCTTCTCGCGTGGGGGAGCCGCGAGCGGCCGATCACCGAGGAAAACGTGCGACGCATGGCGAGCGAGTGGCACTATCTCTCGCGGTTCGCCGAGTGGGAGAGCCCGGACTTTCGCTCGATGAACGACAACTACCGCGCGGGGCCGCGCCGCCTCGTGCGCCGGATCGATGACTCCCTGGCGATCGAACTCGACGAGAAAATCGAAGCGTCGTTCGACCAGGGCCGGCGAGGGCGGATTCCGCGCGTCAACGCGCAGATCATCGACCTGACGATCCTCCGCGTATTTTTCGAGTTCTTCCAGCAATTGCTCGCGTCGACCGGCGACGACGCGCGGGCGCTCTCGCGCGTCGTCGCCGAAGTGCTCGAACCGCGACTGACTCCTGGCGCGGGAGATTTCGGTGCGGACCAGGCCACGACGATGCGGGAGTTCGCGGCCGGCGACGCAGGCGTATCCCCCGACGGCGCTCTTGCCGCCGCGCGCACGCTCGTGGTCATCAACCTCCTTGCGGATCTCGACTCCGCCGCGAATCACGCCACGACGGATACGAATCGCGCGCTATGGCATCTGGCGCGCGCGCTGCAATTCTTGCACATGATTTATCCGCATCTGACGCAGGTCGATCGTGAGGCCGCGACTTTCCTTCAGGGCGAATTCACGCGGCATCCGGCGAAGATCGAATACGCGGGATGCAGGGAGCGGCTGCGCGGCGCGCTCGAAAACGAGTTGCCCGATGTTCCGTGGGGGAAAACGCGGCCGGGCCGGGACGCGGACAACGGCGGCGATTCGGATGCCGATAACGGCGCCCAAACCGGCGAGGACGCGGAAAATCCGGAAAACGCGTCGGAAAATCGCACGAATCCGTGAGAAACCGCGTAAAAAACCCTTTTCGGATGACAAAACGGGGCGAAGCCGGTATCGTGGTTTTCGGTAAATCTGACGGAGAAACGCCGGTGCTCATCGAAATGGAAATCACCGCGCTCGCGATTGACCCCGCGACCAACATGCCGATCGTCATATTGAAGAACGACGACGGCTCGGAGCTGCTGCCGATCTGGATCGGTCTGCTCGAGGCGTCCGCGATCGCCACGAAACTCGAAAATATTGAGCCGCCGCGCCCCATGACGCACGACCTCATGCGCAATGTGCTCGACGCGCTTTCGGCGCAGGTTAAGCGCATCACGATCACCGACCTCGAGGACAATACCTATTTCGCGCGCGTTCACGTGATGCGCGGCGACGAGGAATTGGTATTCGACGCGCGCCCGAGCGATTCGATGGCGCTGGCCCTGCGTTTCGGCGCCAAGATCTTCGTCGAAGACACGGTGCTCGAAAAGACGCGCGAATCGGTCGAGCGCAAAATGCCGACCAATCTCTCGGGGGACAAGGAAAAGTGGATCGAGATCCTGGAAAACATGGATCCCGAGGACTTCGGCAAATACAAGATGTAAGGCGCGCGATCCGCGCCGATACGGTTTGACACCTACCGGGGCCGTCGATAACATGCGCCGCCTTCAGGGGGGGCGACGGTGGCCAAAAAGGTCAGACTCACGCGAAAAGACATCAAGAAAGAGGATGAATTCCTTCATCTGGTGAAGGAGTCCGCGGCCGCGCTCTTTCGCTACTGGAAATACGCGGCGGCGCTCCTTGGCGGCCTCGCGTTGGTGCTCATCATTTACGTTATCGCGACGGCGATACTTGCCGGCCGCCGCCACGGCGCGTCGGCGGCGCTCGCCGAGGCCGAGGGCGCTTTCAACGCGCCGGTCGTGACCGCCGCTGAACTCGCGGAAAATCCCGTCATCGAGCAGCTCTACAAGGATGTCTACACGTCGGACGAAGACCGCCTGCGCGAGGCGGGTGAGCGATTCGCGAAGGTCGCAAGCGAATACGATCGAACGCCGCAAGGACGGCTTGCCCAATATTACAGGGCAGTCACGGCGCATCAGACGGCCAACTGCGCCGAGGCCGAGGCCGCGTATCGCGCGTTTCTCGAAAACGCGCGCGCCGACGATCCGCTCTGGTCGCTCGCGTGGAACGGCATCGCGTATTGCGCCGAATCGGTGGGCGAACTCGACAAGGCCGTCGAGGCGTTCGGCAAGGCGGCGGATAACGATACAAATCCCGCCGCGCAGCGCGTCGCGTTTCTCGGCGCCGCGCGCATCGCCGAGGCGCGAAGCGAATTCACCGCCGCGATCGACAATCTCGCGTCGTATCTGCGCGTCGCGGGCGAGGCGCCCGATCGGTCCGCGCTCGAACGCCGAATCGAATCCCTGAAACGCAAGGTCGCCTCGTGACCGCACGGGCGACGCGCGCCGCGATCCGTCTCGGACGCGCGGCGTTATTCGCGCTTGTCGCCGCGGGATGTGCCGTCGCTCCGCCGGCGACGCGGCTTCCGGAAAACGCGCTTGGCGAAGATCCCGCGATCGGCGCGCCGCTGCGCGTGCTTTGGATCAAGGATCTGTATCGCCCGACATACGCGGCCGAATTTCAGCCGACGCAGTTTGCCGAGCCCGCGGTGGACGCGACGCGCGTTTACGTGGGAACGTCGCGCGGGAAGATGTACGCGCTCGACGCGCGCAACGGGCGCGTGCACTGGCGATTCGACGCCTACGGGCCGATCGAGTCGCGGCCACGCATCCACGGCGACTCGCTGATTTTCGGCGATTCGGATGGTGTGCTGTACGCCGTCGACACCAAGACCGGACTTGTGCGCTGGACGTTCCAGGCCGCGGGCGAGGTGATGGGCGTTCCCGAAATCGGGGAGGGCAGGGTCTATTTCGCGACCGCCGCGAACCGCGTTTACGCGCTGTCTCTCGACGACGGCGCGTGGTCGTGGACCCATCAGCGCGAGCTGCCGGCGACATTCTCCGTGCGAGGCGTCGCGTCGCCGGTGCTCGCCGGCGGAACGCTCTTCACGGCGTATTCCGACGGATACATCGTCGCACTCAATCCGAAAAACGGAAAAGAAATCTGGAAGCAGCTTCTGAATATTGAGGAGCGCCTCGCGGACGTCGATACGACGCCGGTCATCGATGGCGAGTCCATGTACGTCGGCGCGTACGACGGCGCGCTTTATTGCCTGGATCTCGAATACGGAAACGTTCGCTGGAAGCGCGAGGGAGCCGGTGGTGTTTCGGCGCCGGCGCTCGCGGGCGGTGCGCTTTTCACGGCGACGGCAAACGGCGAGCTTGTAGCGGTGGACGCCGCGGCCGGCGATGTCCTGTGGCGCGTCAACCTCAAAGACCAGGACGCGCGTCGTTCGATCGCCAAAGGACCACGGTTGCGTTTGAAGGTCGGCAGCAAACCGGTGATCCTTGGACGGCACGTCTACACGGCGACGAGTCAGGGGCGCCTATTTGCCGTTGACGCTTACACCGGGCAGGTCCGATGGCGAACGCACCCTGGTTCTGGCGTCACCAGCGCGCCGGGCGTCCACGGCGGGCGCCTTTATTTCCTCGCGAACGGCGGCAGCGTCTGGGCGATGGAACCGGTGCGCGACCTCGCGCGGCGGTAGCGCGGCTCAGGATCGATACGCAGATTACGCCGATTTTGCGGATGTCAGTACGGCAAGCGACAGCGCGCGGTTCGCCGCAACGTTCGCCCGTCAGCCGCGTTGCGATGACTTTTCAGCCTTCCGGTCTTTCAGTCTTCCAGCCTATTCGGCGATTCCGTTGCCCCCGGCAGGATTCGAACCTGCGACCCCCGGATTAGGAATCCGATGCTCTATCCGACTGAGCTACGAGGGCTCAAGGAGGGCGTTCGTGTATCACGAGCGTCCTTGAAGGCCAAGGTCGTTCGCGTTTCCATTTTTTTTACATAATATAGATTATGACACTTATCGGAATACAAGCCGTGCGGCCCTTCCGATCGACCCCGGCCGTAAAATGAGCAATCCTGGTTTTTCATTTCGGATCGATCGGGAACACCTCAATGAACGATCCGACGCGGACTGAGACGAGCCGCCATCCAGATTGAACGCAAACTGGGCGTCCACGCCGTCGCTCAGCGCGATATCCGACAGTTCGCCGTAGCTCGCCCGTGCCCCGTCGATGACGAGAAAAAATATTCCGTGGCGCTTGTCACGGCCGATGACGGTACGCCGATGTTCGCTCGTGGACCGGTGTTTCGCCATACGGCCGTCCCGGACGATGACCGGGCCACAAATCATCGCTTCCTCGAACGGGCCATTCGCCGCGCCGTGTTCGCGCGAAAGATCCGCCAGTCGCGCGCGACCGTCGCGAACGAAAAACAAGCCCCGAAACGGCGCCTTGGGATTTCGGTCACGAATCTTTTTGCCGCCGGCGACGAGCAGATCGGTCGGTTTGTACGATGCGTCCCAATACCCGCCGTTCACGGTTACCGTGGCGCCGCTCGCGGTGTTTTGCACCTTTACGGTTTTCGGCGGATTCGCGTAAACGACCCGGAAAACGAATCGTGTGGGATCGAGCCGCACGTGCACGACGCGGCCGGTTTTGAACGGAATTTCGCGAACGTTTAGCGGTTCTTCGGCATTGGCGGATGCCGCTCCCGTGCATAGCGATAATGTGACGTATAAACAGCAACTTAGACGTATATAGTTAAAGTAAAATATTCGCATAAACGCGTAAGGAACGCCAAATTTGCGGTAACTTCTCAAAATATCGCTGTAACTATATGTAAACGCTACGAATTGTCGATAACACCCGCCAGCGAATTCGCCATCGCGCGCTCGATCGACACCTTCAGGAAATCGCCGATCTTCGCCCCGGGTGCATCGACGTGCACGGCGCGATTGCAGCTCGTACGGCCGAGCACGCGCCCGGGCCGATCGGTGTCGTGCCCCTCCACCAGGATCTCGACGGTGCGGCCGACGAACGCCGACATTTTTCGTGCGATACCCGGCGCCGCCATCGCGTGCACGGCATCCAGGCGCCGTGCTTTTTCGGCCTCGTCAACCGTGTCATCGATCGCCGCGGCGGGTGTGTTCGGACGGGGCGAATATTTGAACGCGAAAAGATGATCGAATTCGACGCGGCGGATCAGATCGAGCGTCGCTTCGAAATCGTCCCCGGTTTCTCCCGGATACCCGACGATGAGATCGGTCGTGACCGAAAGGCCCGGGCGCGCGTTTCGCAGCATCGCGACGCGCTCCTCGAACAGTTCGATCGCATGACCGCGACGCATGATTTGCAAAACGCGGTTCGAGCCCGACTGCACCGGCAGGTGGATGTGCGAGGCGAGCTTGCGCATCGACGCGAACCGTTCGACCAGCTCCGGAGTGACGTACACCGGGTGACTCGACGTAAATCGGATGCGCGACAGCCCGTCGATCGCGTCGATCGCATCGAGCAACTCGTGGAAGATCGGCCGGCGGGCGATGCCGCGCCCATATCGATTGACGATCTGCCCGAGCAGCGTCACGTCCTTCACGCCCGCGGCGACGAGATCGCGCACCTCGCGCACAACGTCGTCGATCGGCCGCGACATTTCCCGCCCGCGCGTTTCGGGAACGATGCAGAACGTGCAGCGTTTGTCGCACCCGCGCATGATCGGCACGAATCCGCCCGCGCGGGTCCCCTTCCAGGAAACACCGGCGTGCGCGTCGCCCGCCGGCGAGATGTTGTCGAACGCGAACAGGTGCTCGTCGTCCCAATCCGTTGCGGCGACGCGGCGCGCGCCCGCCTCCTCGACAAGGCCCGGCAGGCGGTCGATGGCGTGCGTTCCGAGCACGAGGTCGAGGTCGGGAATGCGTTTGAGCATCCGCTCGCCGTGTTGCTGCGCCACGCACCCCGCCAGCGCGACGAGCGCGCCGCGTCCCTGCCGATGGCGGCGCATCATGCCGATTTCCGTCATCGCCTTGTGTTCGGGCTTTTCGCGCACGCTACAGGTATTGATGACGATGAGGTCGGCGTCGTCCGGCGTGCCGGTGCGGCTCCACCCTTCCCGCTCCATCAGGCGGTACATGCGCTCGGAATCGTAGTCGTTCATCTGGCAGCCGAACGTGCGCACGAAGATGCGCCGGTTCGCGGGCGCGATGTCGGCCGGTTCGGATTTGGTGATGGTCCGCGTCATGGATGATCGGGGGAACGCGGAATTATAACACCGCGCCGGCCGCGCCGTCAGGGCGCCGGATCGGCCGCCTTTTCGATGGCCGCGGCCTTGGCGGCGGTCGACGAGCCCTCGGCCCGCTCAAGGGCGCGCCGCGCGACGATGACAAGCTCGCTCATCTTCGCGTCGTCCCTGTTCTTTTCGATGATGTCGCGCAGGTGGCCGGCGGCGATTTCGCCCCCGACGATCCCCAACCCCACGCACGCCGCGCGGCGGACGTCGTCGGATTCCTGGCTGTTCTTCGCGTGCGCCGCGAGCATCGACTCGACCGTGGCGCGACGCGGCGCGTCCGCCTTGGCGGCGAGTTCGCCCAGCACCGCACAAAGGCGCATACGCGCGTACGGCGGCTGGTTCGGCATTTTCTCGATCAGCGCCGGTATCGCGTCGGGACCGATCTTGATGAGCACCCCGGCCGCCTCGGAGGCGACCTGGCCGTCCAGATCGGCGATGCCCGCATCGACAAGCGGCGCCACGAGCTTTTTGTCGGGCATGGTCGATAGCGCACGGATCGCCTCGACGCGCACACGGCGATGGCGGTCGCGCAAAAGGCGCACCAGCGTAAACTGGCCGGAGGGTTCCTTCAAACGCACGAACGCCCGTATGGCGTTGATGCGCACGTCCGGATCCGTGTCGTTCGCAAGCGCCTCGAGCGCCTTCACGGCGCGCTCCGTGCCGATGCGTCCCAGCCCGTGGCCGGCGTATTTTCGCACCGCGGCGGACTTGTGCGCCGTCGCCTCGATCAGCGCCGGCACCGCCGGCTCGCCGATCGTCACCAACGCGTGCAAAGCGGCGGTCGCCACGTATTGGTCGGACGATTCGAGATTGACGATCAGGGGATCGATCGCCTTTGTCGAGGAAAGGCGTCCCAAGGCCATCGCGGCGCGCATGGCCGGAGCGCCCTCGCCTTCGAGCTGCTTAAGAAGGCAATCCTCGTCGGTTTCCGCACAATCGGTCGGCGGCGATTTTTTCGCGTACGCCGGCGTGGCAGCGAGCGCGAATGACAGCGCCACGGCCAAAACGATCAGAAAACGGGTCGGAGATGTCATGAAAGCGGCCCCGGGGCCGTGTCAGCGGCCGAAACCGGGCAGTTTACCGCCGGCCAGAAGGTGAAAATGGATGTGAAAAATCTGCTGGCCCCCACCCTCGTTGACATTGAAAACCAGGCGGAATCCATCTTCGGCGATTCCGGCGTCGCGTGCGACCTGGCGAGCGACGAGCATGGCGCGGGAAAGCAGCGCTTCGTCGTCGGGTTTGACTTCGAGCAGCGTCGGAATGTGCTTGTGCGGGATGATGAGCAGGTGCGTTTTCGCGGCGGGATTGATGTCCCGAACGCAAAACAACTCGCCGTCGTCGTAGATTTTCGGTGAATCGATCTCGCCCGAGGCGATTTTACAAAAAACGCAGTCCATTCGCCCGTTTGAATCAATCGCGCGTCAGTTTGGGGGGCTCGGGGGCGTTCATTTCCCGCATGAGATGGGCCAGGTCGCTCTCGTCGAGCCTTTCGTCCTTTTTGAATTGCTCGACGTACGTCACCTTTTTCTTGCCCTCGATCCGATCGCGGACGAGGGCCTCCTGCATACGGCGCATCCGAACGAACTCGATAAGGCGCCGTCGCCCCTTGATTTGCTGCCAATACTGAATGTAATGCAGCCGACAGTAGCCGTTCGCCATCGCCGGCCTGTCGCAGGCCATGAGTCGACAATTTTCGTGGGCGTCGTTCGCCATTTCATCCTCAGCCCAAATTTTCGGTATCTATTTGGACTACCCGACGCTATCGCGTCAAGGGAAACCACGTTGACGGGTCATATTTTTCCGTGGCGTGGGGCGGAATCCTGATCCGAACATCGTCTTTGCGGAAAATGACCCTCTCAGATCTACGATACAGAGAAATTCCAGAAAATTCAATTCCTTGTGTCGGCTTTTCTAGAAAGCGGTTCAAGCACGGCGACGGCGACGGGATAACCTAAAGTTTTTCATGAACAACAAGAACGTAACTATACAATTATAATGATGAAATTTGCATTTGGCTTTGGCACGAAGCGTTTATGCCGACGCGTGACCGCAAGCCTACGTCGCGGGCGTGGATGCCCTTATTTTTGTTGGCGGAATTTGCGTTCACCAATCCGGCGCGAGCCGGACCGGTTTTCGTCACTCTTATGACTTTTTCGTTTTCTTCTTGCCCGCAAGCTGAAATATGACCGAAGCGGGGCCGGACATCTTTTTTGGCTTGACGAAGGTCACCTCGGAGCCGTTTCCGAACTCCTGTCCCTCCCCGACCGAAAGAAATCCGAAAACGCTACCGTGCGCGCCGGCGAAGCCCACCTGCACGATGACGGCCGGCTCGGCGAGCTGCTTGCCCGCGCGATCCTCCGTCACCACCGCAAACGAAAGGATGCGGCCCGTGCCGGTAACGTCGACCGTTCCGCCGGCAAGCGGTTCCATAGTGTCTTCGTCAAAGGACGCCGGCGGCACGAGCGGCCCTTCGGGTGTCGCCGATCCGACGATTTTTCCCTTGGCAAGCCCGTCGTAGAATTCCGTGCCCGCGACGCCGGCCGTGTATCGGTACGCCAGCGGGATCTTGCCCTTCGTCGCACCGGCTCGCATGACCGTCATTTCCGCCGGTTTCGCCGCGAGAAACCCGGAGGGCGCCTTCTTGCGGCGTCCCTCGGGCGCGAAGTGCGTGATATCGGTGATTTTTCCTTCGCGATCAGCAGCGTCTTTCCACACCGCACGAACGCGCATGCCGATCTTTACGTCCGCGGGGGCGACATCGTCCAGGCGATGAACAAGACCCATGTGCTCGTCGCAACCGTCGATCGCGATGACGGCAAAAATTTTCACTTGCCCGTCAGGCAGCGGCGAGGAGTCCCAATTCACGTACGAGATCGTGTAGGTCATGACCGTGCCGGAATCGGGAATGTCGAAGTAGTCCGCGACCGGATCGAGGTTCGCGATTTCGCTGAACGCACGCGGGGGAATCATCATGCGGTTCGTTCGCCGATCCAGGCTGCCGCGCAGCTTGCCCGCCTTGAGCCCTTCCAGGTAGGTTGTCATCGCCAGGCCATTGTCCCAGGCGTATTCGAGGTACGGATCGTCCTCGATGATCGGCAGTTTTGCGTTCGCCTTGACCGCGGTGCCCGGCAAATCCTTGGCCGTGCGCGCGTTCCACGCCGACTTGAACGTCGGCGGCGCGCCGTCCGCGCCCATGACGACCACCGTGCCGACTTGCATGAGGTCGCCCCACGCCTGCGCCACGCCACGCCTGACGGTCTTTTTCACCTGGCGTTTGCCCGCCTGACCGGTGAGCTGGAAGTAGAGCTCGGCGATCTTCATGAGGCCGGTCGCGGCGATCGGATTGCCGACACCCATCGCGCCGCCGGACGGGCACATGGGGTGCGTTCCGTCGCTTTCAAACGCGCCGGCGTCGAACAATTCGCGCACCGTTCGGCCGGTTTTATCGAGCAGCAGGCCGTTCATGTGGTGCAGCGCCTTGTAATCGAACGGATCGTACGGCTCGAAGATGTCGATGTCGCGCGCCGGGTTCGTGATGCCCGCCATCTGGTAGGCGTCGCGCGCGGCCATCGCCACGTAGTTCGGAAACGCCAGATCGCGGGTCGCCCAATACGCCGTGTCCAGGCGATATCCGACGCCTTCGATGAAGACCGGCGCGGGCTTTTTCGCGCGGGCGATACGCTCGTTGGTGAGCACCACCGCCACCGCGCCGTCGGAGGTCGGGCTGATGTCCAGGCGTTTCACGGGCCAGGAGAGCAATGTCGAGTTCATGACGTCGGCGACGGTGATGTTCTCGGCGACCTGCGCGGCCGGGTGATTGAGCGCGGTGCGCTTGTTCATCACGGAGATGCGCGCGATTTCCTCTTCCGTGTATCCGTAGACGTGCATGAACCTCGCCATCTCGATGGCGAAGATATGGATGAGCGTCAGCTCGAGCGGCTGTTCGGTCACGCGGTCGAAAATCGTCAGGAACGCGCCCGCCGGATGCGGCGTGCACGGCGACATCTTTTCCTCGGCAATGACGAGGCACGTGTCGAACTTGCCGGAGGCGATGTGCATCCAGCCGTGGATGGGGCTGAACACGCCCGTGCCGCCGCCGACGAAATGGCGCATGTACGGCTTGTTCGTGCCGCCCGCACCGGGGATGAGATGATCGCCCTTCATGTGAACGCCGTCGAAGGCGTCCGGGGCGGTACCCATCACAACGCAATCGATCTCGTCGATCGTCATGCCCGCGTCGTCGAGGGCCATCTGCACCGCGTGGGCGGTGAGTTCGTTCGGGGATTCCTTGGCGCGGCGCACGAAGCGCGTCATGCCGGCGCCGACCACAGCGACCTTGCGGCTCATGACGTCCTCCTTTCCGCGTCGACGACAACGACGGCGCACGAATCCGTGGGAATGCCGCGCCAGCCGTGGACCAGCACGCGATTGGCGTCCGTCTGGCAACCGCCGGCCTCGCCGCGAAGTTGCCGTACGGCCTCCACAAGGCGAGCGCCGCTCGTCGTTTCAAACATGTCGCCCACACCGAGCGCGCCTCCGTCGGGATTCACCACGACCGGGTCGTCCGGTCCGATACCGAGCGCCTCCATGTGCATCAACTCGCGGTGCGCGTAGAGGTCGGAGACGAAAAACGCGTCGATTTCCTCGGTCGGTTCGCTGATGCCCGCCTCGCGATAGGCCAGGTCCGCGGCAACGGCGGTTCCCTGCGAGGTGCTGTGGTCACGCCGCTCAAGCGAACCGGAGCCGGAGCCCCAGCCCGTGCCCGCGATGTAGACCGGGGCGCGGCTCGCCGAAGCCATGTCGTCGGTGCCGAGCACGACAACGACGGCGCCGTCGGCGTGCCGGGCGATCATGAGGTCGGTCAGCGGTGCGGCGACCGCGCGCGATTCGAGCACGTCCGTCGCCCGGAATTCGGCGCCGAACGAGGCGTGCGGATTCAGGATCGCATTCGCGCGATTCTTGACCACCACTTCCGCGACGTCGTCCAGATCGTATCCGGAGCGCGCCAGAAACGCGTTCAGCTCGATGCCGCCGAGGTAATGCGGCGAGACGTCAAAGCGGTTGAAGACGGGATCGAACGCGAATCGCAGCACCTCGTCCTTGTGCAGGATGTTCGAGGCCTTGCTGTACGATTCGACGACGACGCACCGGAAGCGCCCCGTCTTGATCTGCATCACCGCCGAGGCGAGGCCGTGCAGAAAATCGCCGGTGATCGTGTAAACCGGCTTTCGGACCATGCCGAGCTGATCGGGCACGTATTCGTCGGCGATGGAGTAACCGGAGATGAGGTCTTCCTCGACCGACACCGCGCCGTCGATGTCGTCGACGCTCACCCCGGCGTCGGTGTAGGCCATCTTGGCCGCGCGGGCGATCAGCTCGCGGTAGGACAAGGCGGTCGTGGTGGGGGCGAATCCGGCCTGGCCGACCCCCAGGATGGCAACATTCATGCGCCGCTCCGTGGTTGGTGCCGGGCCGCGCCCGGCATGGCGTTGCGTTGAGAAGGAAAGTTGGAAAGCAGCCCCGGCCGCGTGCGGCCGTTCAATTCATTTCAAGCAGGCGCGGCGCGAAAACAGCGCCGCGAAAAGACGCTCACTCTTTGACGAGCGGGCGGATTTCGCTTTCGATAAACGTGACCACGTCCTTGATTCGCGTCCCGGGCGTGAACAATCGCCTGACGCCGACCTCCATCAGCTTGGGGATGTCGTCGTCGGGGATGATCCCGCCGCCGAAAAGCGCGATATCCGACAGCCCCGCGTCCTTCAGCTTCGAAAGGATGGCGGGAAACAGGTGGTTGTGCGCGCCGGAGAGGATCGACAGGCCGACCGCGTCCACGTCTTCCTGAATCGCCGCGTTGACGATCATGTCCGGCGTCTGATGAAGGCCGGTGTAAATGACCTCGTATCCCGCGTCGCGCAGCGCGCGGGCGATGACCTTCGCGCCGCGATCATGCCCATCGAGGCCGGGCTTGCCGATCAGGATTCTCAGCTTGCGCTCGACTGTCATGGTCTCCTCGTCCGTCCGCCTCAAAGCCAGGCGGGATCCGAATATTCCCCGAAAACGGGCTTCATCGCGCCGACGATCTCGCCTTCGGTCGCATAAGCGCGAACGCACTCGAGAATGGCCGGCAGCAGATTGTCGCGACCCTTCGCTTTTTCCGTCAACGCCGCGAGCGCACGCCGGCAGGCGTCGGAGTCGCGCTCGGACTTCACGCGATCGAGCCGCGCGATCTGTCGTTTTTCGTCCGCGTCGGTGATTTTCAAAAGCGGAATCTCCTGCGTTTCGTTCTCGTCCGCGAAAGCGTTGACGCCGACGACCGTCTTCACGTTTTCGTCGACCTGGCGCTGGTAGAGATACGACGCGTTCGAAATTTCCTTTTGGGGGTAACCGTTCTCGATGGCGGTGAGCATGCCGCCCATTTCGTCGATTTTCCGGATGTAGTCGAGGGCTTCGGCCTCCATCCGGCTCGTCAGCGATTCAACATAATAAGAACCCGCAAGCGGATCAACCGTGTTCGCCACGCCGGACTCCTCTGCAAGGATCTGCTGCGTACGCATGGCAATGCGCACGGACTCCTCCGTCGGGAGCGCAAGCGTTTCGTCGTACGAATTCGTGTGCAGGCTCTGGCATCCGCCGAGCACGGCGGCAAGCCCCTGCACGGTCGTGCGCACGACGTTGTTGAGCGCCTGCTGTGCGGTGAGCGAACAGCCCGCGGTTTGCGCGTGGAAGCGAAGGCGCCAGCTCGCGGGATTTTTGGCGCCGAATTTTTCGCGCATGACGCGCGCCCAGATACGCCGCGCGGCGCGGTATTTGGCGACCTCCTCGAACAGGTCGTTATGCGCGTTGAAAAAATGCGAGAAACGCGGCGCGAAATCGTCGACGGCCAGCCCGCGCTCGACGGCCGACCGCACGTAGGCGAATCCGTCGGCCAGCGTGAACGCCAACTCCTGCACGGCCGTACTGCCGGCCTCGCGGATGTGGTAGCCGGAGATCGACACGGGGTTCCACTGCGGTACGTGGCGCGTGCAGAATTCCACAATGTCGATGACAAGACGCAGCGACGGCTCCGGCGGGAAAATCCAGGTCTTCTGCGCGATAAACTCCTTGAGCATGTCGTTTTGCACGGTGCCGCGAAGCGCGGACAGCGGCACATCGTTTTTTTCCGCGACGGAAATGTACATCGCCAGCATGATCGCGGCGGGCGGGTTGATCGTCATGGACGTGGAGACCTTGCCGAGGTCGATGCCCGAAAAGAGCGTTTCCATGTCCGCGAGCGTGTCGATGGCGACGCCGCAGCGGCCGACCTCCCCGCGCGAGCGTTCGTCGTCGGAATCGCGGCCGTAGAGCGTCGGGAAATCGAATGCGACGGACAGCCCCGTGCCCCCTTGCGAGAGGATGTAGTGGTAGCGCCTGTTCGTATCCTCGCTCGTGCCGAAGCCCGCGAACATGCGCGTCGTCCACAGGCGACCGCGGTACATGTTCGGGTGGATGCCGCGCGTGTAGGGATACTCGCCGGGAAAACCGAGGTCGGTTTCCGGATCGATATCCGCGAGGTCCTCGCTCGTGTAAAGCGTATCGACCGGCGCGTCAGAGACGGTGGTGAAGCGGACATCGCGCTCGGATGCGCCGCGAAGCGTGTTTTTCTCCCATTCGGATTTTGACGAACTCATTTTTTCTTTCCCTTGAACGCCTGAACCATGCCTTCGGCGTTCAAAATGACGGCGCCGATGATGCGGTCGTAGGCTCCATCGATATAGCCGCGGCCGTCGTCGAGGACATCCGCCTCGGGATTGGCCGGCACGACGTAATCGTCGAGCGCGATGTGATTGTACGCCCAGTCCGTCGTGACGCCAAAGAACGTCGCGGAAAAGCCGACGGCGTATCCGTGGCGATTGGTATCGATCGCGCCCGCGCCGAGCGATTCCTCCGGCGTCGCGCCTTCTTCATAAAAATACCCCGCGCGTACGCGGAAGTTCTTGTGCACTTTCCAGTCCGTGCCGACGCGATAGGTCCAGGCGTCGCGCCACTCAAGCGGCAGGAAAAAATCCTTGATGAGCACCTCGTCCTCAAGGTCGATGTCGTATCCCACGACGAGACTCCACGGGATGAAGGTCGCGCCGAACTCGATATCGAAAAGATCCATCGGCACGAAACGAAGCCCGAACCGGTACTGCTCGGGGTAATCGACGTGCGTTTTCAATTCGTCCTTGTATACGTCTTCGCCAAGAATCGCCCCATAAAGCGGGGGTAGTTCCGCGCGGAGGTAGCCCGTGAACTTCATCCGCGCCAGCCGCGGAATCATCGACGCCGCGATCTGGACCTTGTCATCGGGAAACAGGATGAAACCCGCGAACCAGGCGGGGCGCGTCTTGTTGTGCGCGTAGAACTCCGCGACGGTGTCGTAGCGCGGATCGCGTTCTCCGACAACCGTGAAACCGTAGAAATTGCGGATCGAAACGTTGATGAGCGAGATGCCGCCGCCAAGCGCGAGCCACGGAGCGATCTTGAAGCCCAGCCCGCTGCTGAAATAGACCTGCGAGGAATTCGTTTCGATGACGTTGTAGCGGCCGGCGTGCGTCTCCGGGTAACGCGCCGTGACCCCGTAGGGGCCGTACATGCCGTAGGCGAATGTGACGTCCTTGTCCTCACCGAAGTCGGTCGTGACGAAAAGGCCGGGGATCGTGTCAAGCGGATTTCGGTTGTACTGGCCCGGCAGATACGGCTCGCGCCTGTAATATGTGCGGTAGATGTCGAAGTCCGCCTGCGCCATCAGGTTCGATCCGCGCACGCGGTAGAGCGCCGCGGGATTCAAATAAAGGGCGTTTGGGGTGTCCTCGCCGGCGATGTTCGCGCCGCCCTTGCCCGAGGTACGCGCGCCGATTTCACCTGTAAAAAATCCGGCGGCGTGCGCGTTTGGCGCCACCCCTGAAAAAAGGACGGCGATCACGAGAATCGGCACGGCAAGCACGCGGAATTTCCGGGAATTCGAACGTCGCTCGCACGATTTGATGCGCGCCACGCCGGCGTCTGGCCGGCGCACCGGCGCGCTGTGGTGCCTCATTCGCAAGTCCTTGAAAGAAACCGAAAATTTCTATCACGCCGCGAGAATTCCCGTCAAACCGGTACCGGACTCGCCGAATGGCTTTGGCGCACGCGAAAGCTGTGCTAATCATCCGCCACGCCCGGCCCCGGCACCGGCTTTGGAGAAAACAATGAGCTTTCTGGACGACCAAAAACGCGCTCGGCGCGGCGCAAAGGCGCTGGCCCGCCTGCTTACGGATACAAAAAACTTCGAGTCCAACCTCGATGCCTACACGGCCGCGGACGGCATCATCGATCAGGACTTTTTGCAGCATCTGGACGCCGCGCGGCCGTTGCTGAAAAAGATCGGCGAGCCGGATTTTCCAGCGCGCATCCAGGCGTTGACGCCCCCTTTTCAGGAGGCGTTTCTGGAGTATCTGATTGAAAACGAGCGCGTCGACGTGCTGGCGCGCGTTCGCGACGAGTCGAAAGACAAGAACCTGGCCAAGTCGGCGCGCCAGCATCTTCACACGTTGAAAATGCGCGGCGTCAGCGTCCCCGCAACGGCCAAACGCGGCTGGCGGCGTGGCGGGCCGGCCGAATCCGGAGAGCTGCCGTGCGTCGTGACGGCGTTCGATTCGCACGGCGAGCGGCTCATCCTGATCGGCCGCGAGGTAAGCCAGGGTGCGCGTCTGGTCCGCGTCGTGGAGAGCGATCGCGACGGCGTCGCGGGTGTGGCGTCCTCGATCGAAACGCGCGCCAAGGCCAAGGCGCTCGTCGCGGATATGCGGGAAAAGCTGCCTGATCGCGTCCTTGATATCGCGCCCGAGGTGGCGGCGTATCTCATCAACGTGGCTCGCGAACGCACCCAGGCGCGCGGATTGTCGCTGCCGCCGGGATTCGTGACCGCGATGTCGTATCTGCGCGGCGTCGGCGAGCTGCCGGAGCGCCATCCGTTTTTCGAGGACGTGCGCCCGATGGAACTCGAGTTCCCCGAAAAGCGCCTCGCCGATTCGGGCAAGATCTTCGACCATCCGCTCGCGAAAACGTGGATCATCGGCCCGATCGAACTGAAAACGTTCGAACGGGAGCTCCATGGCGTGCTCGGCGGCCCGGGCGATGCGGCGGGCCGCGAAGCGCAGGCGCGGCGGCTCATCGCCGAATCGGTCGATCGCTATTTCAGCCGGGCGGAAGTCCGCGAAGGATTCGCGACGCGACTTCTGAATTTCGCGTGGTTTTGCCGAGAGAGCGGTGACGATGACGTCGCGATGCTGGCTTACGCCGTATCCGCGACGCTGCCGGATCTGGCCGCCCGGCCGAGCAGCATTCCGTTTTGCTTCAATCTGCTGGGGCGCTTTGTCATGGGTCCGGGCGGCGACGAGGTCGAAAAACGCGAGCCGCTGATCCTGCTTTGATTTCGCTCACTCGCGCGTTTTTCTTTGGAAGGGTGAGCAATGGGGATCGAACCCACGACCTCCAGGGCCACAACCTGGCGCTCTAACCAACTGAGCTATGCCCACCATGCGGGACGACGCGCGAGGCCCGGCGCCCGAATACGCGCCAGGCAGGACTTGAACCTGCGACCTACGGATTAGAAGTCCGTTGCTCTATCCATCTGAGCTACTGGCGCAGGAAATCCGCTCCAAACCGGCGCTTTCCTTATCACGCGCTCTTGAAGAGTGTCAACGCGAAACGGCGGTTTCGCAAGTCCCGGCCCGGCCCGATTACGCTTCGGATAAATACGCGACCGCGTTGCGGAAGATCGCCAGCCCCTGCCCTTCGTCGGGCATCGGCTCGCGCGTCCAGCGCGGGTGATTCGTGCGGTGAAGGAAGGCCTCCGGATGCGGCATCATGCCAAACACGCGCCCGGTTTCATCGCAGAGCGCCGCGATGCCGCCGGGGCTGCCGTTCGGATTTTCAGGATAGCTCTCGGTCGGGCGCCCCGCCGCGTCGACGTAGCGAAGCGGCACGAGGCGGCGATCCTCGACCGCGCGCAGCACGTCATCCGACGCGGCGACGAGCCTTCCCTCGCCGTGACGCACTGGTAATTCCATCGTTTCGATTCCGCGGGTGAAAACGCACGGCGATTCCGGATCCGCCTTCATGCGCACCCAGCGGTCCTCGAAACGGCCGCGATCGTTGAAGGTCAGCGTCGCGGTTTGTTCGAAATAGCGTCCATCCAGCGCGGGCAGCAACCCGAGCTTGATAATGAGCTGAAACCCGTTGCACACGCCGATAACGCACTTGCCCGACTCAATAAAACGCGCGAGCTGATCCGACAGGCGCTCGCCGCCGCCCGCAATGCGCGCGTGCCGGTAGCGGTTCGCGCCCGCCTTCGCGCTTCCCATATCGTCGCCGTCAAGGAAGCCGCCGGGGAAGTTCGCGAGCTGGTATTCGTCAAGGCAAACCTCGCCCGCGAGCAGGTCGTAGATCGACACGATGTCCGCGCTCGCCCCGGCCAGAACGTTTGCGTGCGCCATCTCGCGCTCGCAGTTGACGCCGTTGCCGGTGACGACGATGGATCGAACCTTCGCCAATGCCCTACCCCTCAAAAATCGAGCGTCGCCTTGAAGGCGGCCCGCAGATCGTTGATGTCCTCATCGACGCGAATTTCGTCGCCGTACCGGGCGACAAGGCGCGTCGAATTCGTCACCTCGCCGACGCGCGCGATCGCGCACGATGCGAGCGCGGCCTCGAAAGCCTCGGCGTTTTCCGGCGCGACGGTGGCGACGAAACGCCCGGCGCTTTCGGCAAAGAGCATTTCCGCGGGCGAGAGCGTTTCGCCATCGATGCTCGCGCCGGTCAGATCGACGCGCATGCCGAAGCCGCCGGCGAACGCGGACTCCGCGAGCGCCACCGCGAGTCCGCCGTCCGAGCAGTCATGGCACGAACGCACGAGTCCCGCGCCCATCGCACGATGAAGCGCACGGTACAACGCAAGGTTCGCGTCGGTATCCACGCGCGGCACGTCCGCCGAGAGCGCGTCGCCGTGGTGTTGCTGGTACTCCGACGCGCCAAGCTCGGCGCGCGTCGTTCCGAGGACGTAGACGAGATCGCCCGCGGCTTTCACGTCCATCGTGACGGCCTTGCCTGCGTCGGGGATGACGCCGACGACGGTGAACAGCAACGTGGGCGGAATGGAGATTTTCTGCCCGGCGTTGATGTAGTCGTTTTTCATCGAGTCCTTGCCGGAGACGCACGGGACGCCGTAAGCGACGGTGACGTCGTAAACCGCCCGGTTTGCGCGGACGAGTTGCGCAAGCTTGTAATCGCCGTCGGGGTTCGCGTCCGTCTTCACGGGATCGCACCAGCAAAAGTTATCGAGTCCCGCCATGCGATCGGGGTCAGCGCCGGTCGCCACGGCGTTGCGCACCGCCTCGTCGATCGCGCATGAGGCCATGTCGTAAGCGTCGATCCGCGAATATCGCGGCACAAGCCCGTGCGACACGACGGCCGCGTCCATGCGATCGAGAAGCGGGCGCCAGACGGCGGCGTCGGAGGGACCGTCGGCGTTGGCGCCGCACATCGGCTTCACCGCCGAACCGGCCTGCACCTCGTGATCGTATTGGCGAACGACGTATTCTTTTGAACAGATGTTCAAACGCGCCAGCAGGCCGCGCAGCGTCGCGCCGTAATCTTCCTTCTCGCGCTCGAAACGTTTCGCGAGCGCGGGCGGCGTCCAGCGTGCGGCGAGGCGCATGACCGGCACGCCGTCGTGCAGAAAGTCCATCGGTAGCGACGCGACGATGCGATCGTGAAAACGCACGTCAAACCGCCCTGAATCGTTGAAAGTGCCGACGACGCTGACCTCCACGTCCATCTTCGCGGCGAGCGCGGAAAAAGCTTCGATTTTTTCAGGCGGCACCGCGAGGCTCATGCGCTCCTGCGACTCCGACAGCAGGATCATCCACGGCGCAAGGCCGGGGTATTTGAGCGGCGCTCGATCGAGGTTGATTTCGCAGCCGCCGCACGAGCGCGCCATCTCTCCGATGCTCGACGCCAGACCCCCCGCGCCGTTGTCGGTGATGCTGCGATACAGCCCGCGATCGCGCGCGATGAGCAGAAAATCGAACATGCGCTTTTGCGTGATCGGGTCGCCGATCTGAACCGCGGTCGCGGGGCTGCCCTCGTGCAGTTCCTCGCTCGAAAAAGTCGCGCCGTGGATGCCGTCGGCGCCGATGCGACCGCCGGCCATGACGGCGAGGTCACCGGCGCGGATTTCCTTTTCGTGGCCCGGTTTGCCGTGAATTGTCGCCGGCAGAAGCCCGCCCGTGCCGCAAAAAACGAGCGGCTTTCCGAGAAAATCCTCGTCGAACACGATGGAGCCGTTGATCGTCGGAATGCCGCTCTTGTTGCCGCCGTGCTCCACGCCCTCGCGAACGCCCTCGAGCACGCGCTTGGGGTGCAGAAGGCGCGGTGGCAACTCATCCTCGAAAAACGGCGACGCAAAGCAGAAAACATCCGTATTGAACGCGAGCCGCGCGCCGATTCCCGTGCCGAAGGGATCGCGGTTGACGCCGACGATGCCCGTCAGAGCGCCCCCGTAGGGATCGAGCGCGGACGGCGAGTTGTGCGTCTCGACCTTCATCACCAGCGACCAGTCGTCGGTGAAGCGGATGACGCCCGCGTTGTCGGTGAAGACGGACAGGCAAAGATCGCCCGCGCCTTTCGCCCTGCGGATTGCGGCTGTCGAACCCTGAATGCACGTTTTGAACAGGCTCTCGATCGTCTCGCGCCGGCCGTCTTCCTCATAGTCGATTGTCGCGGCGAATATCTTGTGCTTGCAGTGCTCGGACCACGTCTGCGCGAGCGTCTCCAGCTCCACATCCGTCGGCCGATCGGGCGGCAGATTCATCAACGCGCGTGCCGCGCGGATATCCTCGCGCCGGTAGAAATCGCGGATCGTCCGCATCTCGTCGAGATTCAACGCCAGCGTCTTTGCGCGCGAAAGCGCGAGCAGCTCGGCATCGGACAGCTCGAGATCGATCGATTCCACGTCGGCGACCGCGCCGCCTTCGACCTTCGGCACGTGCGCGGGCACCCCTTTTGATTCAGTCACGTCCGCGCGCGGCAGGATCGTCCAGCGGTTGATGAGGCCGTTGGCCAGCAGGTCGCGCGCGATGTGTCCCACAGCTTCCGCGTCGATTTCCGCGGAAAGCAGATATTGCGTCGAAGCGTAGACGCCCTGTCCCGAAAAAGGTTTGCGGTCAAGCAGCGTCTCGGCGGATTCGCGCGCGGTGCGCCCGACGTTATCCGTGACGCCCGGCAGCAGCCCGATTTCGATCAGCCAGTCGAAAGCAAATCCGTGCGCGGCCGGCCGATCGACATAGGCGTCCTGTATGATCGGATCGGCGAACGGGCCGGCCGCGAGCGCGGCGAGCTCCCCGGCGGAAAGATCGGCGTCGAGCGTATAGACCGACACGGTGCGCACGTCGTGCACCGGCAGGTGCAGATCGTCGCGGATACGTCGCGCGATTTTGCGCCCCGGAGCGTCGGTGGCGGCGTCCCTGAAGACAACCTCGATTCGATGAGCCATGAAATTTCGGTCCCGGCGCGACGCGCCGCCTAGTCGAAGCGGATTTGATTGTCGTCCCAGAGGACGACCTCGATTTCGTAACCCGTGGGATCCGTGATGTACCACGCATGCGAATGCGGCCAGCGAACCGCGCCGCCGTATTCCACCTCGATGTTTTCGCGTTTGATCGTCTCTTCCCAGGCCGCGCGGTCCGTGATGCGCAGACCGAAATGCGCCACGCCGTGCACGCCGCTGTCCGCCATTTCGTCGGAGGACATGTGCGTGCGCTCCGGGTGCTCGTAGACGCAGAGCATCGCGTCGCCGCAGCGAATGACGCCCCACACCGTGCCGTCGTCCATCGTCTTTTTCTCGACAAGGTCGAAGCCGAAGACGCGGTGGTACCAGTCCACCGTCTCGTCAAAATCGGCGACGCTCAGGTTCAGGTGATCGAGGTTCGTGACTTTCATGGGGTCTCTCCCTCCGGCAGCTTCACGAGGCGTCGCCGCCGGACGGCGCGGATGATAACCGAAAGAATCTCCCTGTCGAAGGGGAAAAGGACGGCGAAGTACACCACAACGCCCGCGCCGATGGCAAGAACGAGCCCCGCGATCTTGCCCGCGTTCGCCCCGGAGGTCGTGAAGTCATACCAGGTCGCGATTTTCGCCACCGCAAGCGCCATCACCGCGGACGCGGCGGCGCTCGCGGCAAGCGTCTTGATAAGCTGCCGCGCGCCGATCCGACCGAGGCGCTTGCGTAAAATCACGACAACGATCGAAAAATTGAACAGCGCGGAAACGGAGTTGGCGAGCGCGAGCCCCGCGTGCGCCATCGGCCCGGTGGGATTGAACGCGCGCGTGTATTGGTAAAGGAACGGATCGGCGTCGGAAACCGTCGGGCCCATGAACGAAATCGCGCAGAAAATGTTGACGAACATCGTCGCGAGCGCGACGAGCGCGGGCGTCAGCGTATCCTTGAGCGCGTAAAATGTCGGCACGATAACGCGCAACGCCGAGAAGAACGCGAGCCCGAAGGTGTACATGCGCAGAACCTCGGCGGTCTTCACCGTGGCCTCGTAGTCGAAGCGTCCGCGCTGGAAAAGCACGTTGATGATCGGCTCGGACAGCACGAACATGCCCGCGGCGATGGGGATGATAAGCGCCGTAACGGAACGGAGCGCGAAATTCAGCGTGCCAAGCAGCTCCGCACGCTCGCCGCGCGCCGCGTGGCGCGACATGGCGGGCAAGATCGCGGTGCCGAGAGCGATGGCGAAGATCCCCTGCGGCAGCTCCATCAGGCGGTCACCGTAAAATATGTAGCTGACGGTGCCGCTGCCCAGAAGCGATGCGAACCGCGTGTTGAGAAAAACGTTGATGGAGTAAACGGAAATCCCGATCAGGCTCGGCAAAAGCAGAATCACGATGCGGCGCAGGTCCGGGTCGCTCGGCACGAAGCGCCAGCGCGGCCAGTAGCCGAGCCTTTTCAAATACGGCAACTGCAACGCCAATTGCAAAACGCCGCCGGCGAGCACCCCGATCGCGAGCGCCATGACGGGCAACTCCAGGCGGTTCACGAAAAACAACGCCGAGGCGATCATCGACAGATTCAGCAGCACTGGCGCGAAGGCCGGCGCGAAAAAGCGCCCGCCCGCGTTCAGGACGCCCATGAAAAGCGCGACCAGGCAGATGAGAATTGCGTAAGGAAACATGACGCGCAAAAGCAGAAGCGTCAGCGCGTCCTTTTCGGGCGATTCCACGAAACCGGGCGCGAGAAGATCGACGATCGGCTTGGCGAACGCGATGCCGAGCGCCGTCGTCGCGGCGAGGATGACGACAACGACGCTGAACGCGATCGAAAAAAGTTCCTTCGCGCGCTCTTCGCCTTGATGCTCGCGGACCTCGGTGAAGATCGGGATAAAGCTCGCGGTCAGCGCCCCCTCGCCGAAAAGCCGGCGCAAGAGATTCGGGATGCGGAACGCGGCGACGAAGGCGTCGTTTTGAAGCCCCGCGCCGAAATACGCGGCGATCACCGCGTCGCGAACAAAACCTGTCACGCGGCTGATCATGGTCAACGCGGAAACGGTCGTCGCCGCGCGGATGACGTTGCCGCGCTCGCTCATTTCATGACTCGGCGGAATAACGCGCGGGAGGCGGCGATCGACGGACCACGGGCGACCGCCGGCGCGATGAACGGCCAGGTGATCAGCGACCGCGATGATGAGACGACCTGACTCAATCCTCGATCCTCAATCCTCGATCCTCCTTCTTGACAGCGCAAACTCGCGCGCCTATACATTGGC
The DNA here is from genome assembly GCA_019912885.1 of bacterium. Taxonomy (NCBI): domain Bacteria; species bacterium. The sequence continues at coordinate 12,462 of JAIOHV010000226.1, read as the reverse complement.
GCCTTCATAGGGGCAAATTCCCCGACAGACTCTGGAGTTATTGCTTTGGCGAATCATGAATCCGCGGTGAAACGGCACCGCCAGTCCGAAAAACGGCGCGCCGCCAACCGGCAGGAGCGCAGCACCGTCCGCACGCTCGCCAAGCAGGCGGCCGATGCCATCGAATCCGGTGACGCGAAGGCCGCGGCCGACGCGCTGCGAGTGGCGGAATCCCGCGTCGCGAAGGCGGCGAGCAAGGGCATCCTCAAGAAGAAGACCGCCTCCCGCAAGATCTCGCGCATGGCCCGAAAGGTTCATCGCCTATCGTCGGCCACGTGACGGGCGGCACAGGTCAAGCACCAGCTTTTCCAGGATAAGGCCGCCGCGCGGGCGGCCGTCCTTCAGCGCAAAATCCGTCTCGGTCAACCGATGCATCGCGCGGCGCAGCTCCGCCGACGCCCACGCGCGCGCCTGATTCACGACCTTTTTCGCGACAAACGGATGAACGCCAAGTTCGGACTCGATCTGCGCGGCCGGCGTGCGCGCATCGAGCATCTCGCGGGCCTCGGCGATCGTGCGCAGGTGCCGGTAAAGGCGCGCGCCCACGCCGATCGGCTCTTCCCCCGCTTCCAGCACGCCCCATAACGACACAAGCGCTTTTTCGCGATGGCGCTCGCCGAGCGCGTCGGTGAGATTGAAGATCGACTCCGGCGACGCGCCCGCGCTCACCGCGGCGATATCCGCCGCGGAAAGCGTCGCGCCCTCGCCCGCGAACAGGCTCGCCTTTTCGATCTCGCGATCAAGGCGCGCAAGGTCCGTTCCGACCCGCTGCACGAGCCCGTCCGCCGCGTCCGCCGCGAGCTTCACGCGGTATTTTTTCGCGATCGTCTTTGCCCACCCGGCCACGTCGCGCTCGAAGATGCGGCTAAACTCGATGAGCATGTCTTCGCTCTTGGCCGCCTTGGCGAGCAACGTGCGTTTGTCGAGGCTTTCCCCGTGCACGATGAGGCAGCAGGTGTCGATCGCTTCCTTTTTCGCGATCTCGCCGAGCGCGTCGACAAGCGCCTTGCCGCCCCTGGCCTTGACGAGTCCCTCCGCGTTCGCGATCGCCACGACGCGGCGCCGCGCCATCATCGGATAAGTGCGCATCAGCGCGGGGATACCCGACAGGTCGTCCTCGCCCGCGCGGAAGGTGTCGAGGTTCAGCGAGGCGAACGCCGGCTCCAGGGCAGCCTCCTTGATGCGCGAAACGGCGAGCCCGACGCGGTACGGATCGCCGAGCACCACCGCCACGCGCGGCACGCTCTTCGCCAGCCGTTTTTCAAGCTCGTCGAGTGTCATTGTGGGAATCCGTCAAACACGCGCGCGTGGAAATCGCGTGCCAGATCCTCGGCCATGCGCCGGATCGCCGAAGCCTTGTTCGCCTCGGACTCGAAGATGTCCGGCGTGGCCCGGTATTCCTGCACCTCGTTGATGTTGCGGTCGGTCCAGAGCGGCACGCCGTCGGGCAGAACGATCGCAAGCGAAACCTGGATCGACGCGCGGTATTCCACGGCGAAGTCGCCCTCGGAAAAGCTGATGGGTTTGGTGGAAAATTTGCGGATGATGCCGACGACCACCGCGTCCGCGTTGTCCATGTCCGTCGTGCCGACGAAGCGGTGCAGCAGAAACTCGCGACGCACGGCGTCGGTGACGACGGCCTCGAGTCCGGCCTCGGTGGTGTCGTTGCGGAAGACCGGCACGGCCACGCGGCGCACCTTTTCGGGAAGATTGACGCCGCGCGACTCGCGGCCATAACCGCAGGACACGGCAAAAAGCGAAAGCATCGCGATCGTGAATGTTCGTACGGCCCGGACGCGGTTTCCCGCGATGTCCGAGCCGCGAACGACGCTCCGCCGAAAGCGGGCCGGGAGGATACGGGTATCGACGTTTCGGCGCACGGAAAGCGCCGGGGCGACTACGGCGTTCGCCGTGTCACTCCGCCACAAGGTGCGTCGTCACGGTGTCGTCCGCCATGACCCACGTCACCACGTATTTCTTGCCGCCGCCCTCGAAGTACCAGAGCACCTTGCCGTCCGCGTAGTTGAAGCCCTCGACCGGCTTTTCGAACACGACGTGGTCGTCAAAGTGCTTATCCACGGTTTCGAGGAAGTGGAAATCCATGTTCATCGCGCGCTCGCTCGAGCGGCGGTATTTCACCTCGCCGCCGACGACGACCTCGAGATCCACGAAACGCACGAGCCCGCGAAGCGGCGTCATGCGGTAGGTCAGCGTCTGCAAACCCTGCGTGTCGAATTTCGCCTTCATTTTGGACAGGTGGACGCCGTTCAGATGGCCCCAGTATTCGCCATTGTCGAGGCGAACCCAGAAGTCCTCATGGCCGACCATCCAGGCATGGCCGACACCGGAGGCGGCAAGCAAAAAGACCATCGCCAGCGTTGTCACAACGAGCCGTTTCATGCGCGGGCCTTCCGTCGGAAAGGAGGGAAATCGCGACGTTTATAGGGGCTTGGCGGGGGACTGTCAATCCGCGCGGGCCGGGCACACCACGAAACCTCACCCGCCCCGTCTCGTCCGATCCATCCATCGATCCAGGCGTTCGAACTGCGTGAGGTCGGCGCCGCATTGGGGGCATTCGAAACCATCGGGCAGCTCGCGAAACGGCGTGCCCGGCGGAACGCCTTTCACCGGGCAGCCGACCGCCGGGTCGTAGATGTAGCTGCACTTGAGGCAGTGGAATTTCGGGCCGAAGGGGTTTTTCGACTCCGTCATGATTTTTTCTTTACCGCGAAGACGCGAAGGACGCGAAGGGTATGATGATACTTCGCGCTCTTCGCGCCTTCGCGGTGAAAATTCCGACTCAATCGACTTCCGCCACAACGACGCCGTCCGCAGCCGCGTCCGCCGGCCTTGATACCAGCCACGCCGCATTCGCGGCGTCGCGGCCGATGGATTTGCCAAAGCGCGTCATGAGATCGTTGCGAAGTTGAATGACCGCCGTGTCGGGAAGGCCGTCAAGCGTTATCTGCCCGCCGGCCGATTTGTCGTGCCCGCCTCCGGAGCCCTTTTTTCCCGCCAGCCGCGCCGCGATGCGCCCAAGCTGCCGCCCGCGGTGCGAGGTGCGTATGGAGAAGTAGAGCACGCCTTTCTTGTCGCCAAGGCAAAGGCTCCAGCGCGCGCCTTTCACCTTCAGGAGAAAGTCCGACATCTCCGCTACCGACTCCGGCGCCGCGACCGCGCCCAGGTCCGACATCACGAGATCCTGCACGATCCTCGCGTTGCGCACGGAATCGGAGTAGTGGGCGATGTACTCGCGCGGGATCGGCGCGCGTTCGATGCGCCACAACCAGCGCAGGCTCATCGCGCCGAACAGGAACTGCATCATCTTGATATCCGCGTCGGAGCTGTCGCGCCCCGTGTCGGAAACGTCGGTCTTGATGCCGTAGTAAAGCGCCGTGGCGATGCGCGCGTTGATGGGAATGTTATTTTCGCGGATGTACTCCGTGATGATCGACGAGGTCGCCCCGTACTCCGGGCGGATGTCCGCGAACACGCCGCTGATGGAGCCTTTCACGCCGCGCGGACGGCGGGCCTTGTGATGATCGACGATGACGCGCACGTTTTTCAGGTTTTGCGCCTGCGTGTTCGGCCCGCCGGAGCAGTCCACGAGCGCCACCTGCTTGTAACGCGCGACCTGCCCCGGGCTCAACTTGTGAATGGGGATGCGTAGGAGCTTCACCATCGCGATGTTTTCCGCGCGGCCGATGAGCCCGCCGTACGCGAGGCGGCAGCGGATGCCGCTCGTTTGCCGGATGATATGACGCAAGCCGAACGCCGCGGCGATGGCATCCGGATCGGGGTTGTTGTGGGCGAGGATCAGGAGGGTTTTGCGCCGGTCCACCGCTCTCAGCAACTCCGCGAGGCGCCCCCGGGGGACCTCCGGCGCTTCGTCGGTTGTCGTTTTTTCCGTTGCTCCCAAGCTCGATCTCCGCTTGCGCTTGGCCCACGTTGGGGCAAACATGACGCGGCATGAATGACGGCGCGCACAGGCAACGTCAACCCCCCTTCACGCCAAAGGCGACGGATGCGTACCTTAACGCACATGACCGGAAGGCACGAGCACCCATGACGCGGGTGATCGCCGTGGCAGGGAGCCCTCGGCCGGACGCGAACTCCGACCTGCTTTTGACCGCGTTTGTCCGCGGTGCCGAGCTGGCGGGCGGAACCGTCGAGATTGTGGTGCTGCGCGGCCTTTCGATCGCGCCATGCGACGACTGCGGCCCGTGCGAGGCGGCGGGCCGCTGCAAGATCGGGGACGACCATCCTCCGCTGGCCGAGCGGATCCAGGAAGCGGATGTTTTCGCGCTCGCGTCGCCGGTGTACTGGTCGGGGTATCCGGGCTCGACGAAAAACTTCATCGACCGCTTCCAGGGCTATTGGGCAAGGCGCTACATTCTCGAATGGCCCGACCGCCCGACGCCGGGCCCGGACGGGTACCTGCTCGCGGTTGGAGGCGCGCGAAGTTTCAAGAATTTTTTCGGCATGAATCACGCGTTTCACTTCCTGATGCAGACTCTCTACGGCCGGGCGGTCGAACGCCTGAACGTCCCGCAGGTGGACTCGCGCGGCGACATCCTGAAACACCCGAATGCGCTTCGAAAGGCGTTTGAACTCGGCTGGCGATCGGTCGAACGGGCCGAGGCGCGCCATGCCCATCACGGAGGAAATCATGAGTGATGACCTGACCGGAAAGCCGGCGCCGGATTTTGCGCTGCCGGACGCCCAGGGCGAAACGCGGCGCCTCGCCGATTTCGCGGGCAAGAAGGTTGTGCTTTATTTCTACCCGAAGGACGACACCCCCGGGTGCACGGCCGAGTCCTGCCGGTTCCGCGACATGAACGCGGACTTCAAGAACGCGAATACGGTCATCGTCGGCGTCTCGCGCGACGGCGCCGAGTCGCACCGGCGCTTCGCCGATAAATACGACCTTCCCTTCCTTCTCCTCACCGACGCGGACGCGAGCGTACACAACGCCTACGGCGCGTGGGGGATGCGCACCAAATACGGCAAGACAAGCGAGGGTGTTATCCGTTCGACGTTTCTGATCGACGAGAATGGCAACGTCGCCCGCCAGTGGCGGAACGTGAAAGTTGACGGGCACGGCGACGCGGTGTTGCGCGCCGCGCTCGGCGAGGCCTGATGGCCGACAAGAAGGACGCCGCGAAAGCCTTTCACCGGGCGGCCGTGTTGCTTGAGCTTTCGGGCGAAAACGAGTTCAAGGTGCGTGCGTATCAGCGCGCGGCGCGGCTCATCGAGGCGTTCGAGGGTGGCGTCGGCGAGCTTCGGGCCGCCGCCGCGAAAGGTGCGATTCGCGGCCTCGGCGCGGCGCTCGGCGGGCAGCTTACGGAATATCTCGACACCGGGCGCATGTCGTTTGCCGAGGAGATCGAGGCCTCCCTGCCCGCCGGGTTGACGACGCTGTTGGCGATCCCGGGCGTCGGCGCCAAGACCGCGCGCCGTCTGCATCTGGAGCTCGGCATCGCAAGCCTCGACGAACTCGAAACGGCGGCCCGCGACGGGCGCCTGACGGCCCTCGGCGGTTTCGGCGCGAAAAAGCAGTCGGCCATCCTTGCCGGTATCGCGCGCGTGCGCACCTACGAGGGCCTGTTTCATCTGCAGGTGGCGACGCGCGAGGCGGCGCGCGAGGCCGCGTTTCTTGCGCCGCACGCGACGCGCGTGGAGATCGCGGGCGCCGTCCGCCGGAGGATGGAGGTCGTCGACGCCATCGATCTTGTCGCCTGCGCGAAGGACATCGACGCCGCGGCGCGCGCGTTCACCGAACGCGAGGGGGTCTCAAACGTCGCGTTGCCGGACCCCGCGATTCACTCCGTCCGACTGCCATCGGGCATGATCTGCCGCGTCCGTCTCGTACCGGAAAACGCATTTTTTGCGGCGCTCGTTCACGATACCGGCTCGGCGGCGCACGTTGACGAGCTTCGCCGGCGCGCCGAATCGCTCGGGCTGTCGCTCGACGCGCGCGGCGTTGCCCGAGGCCTGTCGATGCTCCCTTGCCCGGACGAAGCCGCCGTTTACAAACACCTGGATCTCGCCTTCGTTCCGCCGGAGTTGCGCGAAGGGCTTGGCGAGATCGATCAGGCGGCCGCGGGTACGCTGCCCGCGCTCGTGACACGCGGCGATCTGCGCGGCGTTCTTCACATGCACACGCAATACTCCGACGGCACCGCAAGCGTGCGCGCCATGGCCGAGGCATCGCAGGCCATGGGTTATCGATACGCCGGCATCTGCGATCACAGCAAAAGCAGCACCGTCGCCGGCGGCATGTCGATCGACGAGGTGAAGCGGCAGCACGCCGAGATCGACGGGCTCAACGCCCGGTTCACCGACTTTCGCGTGCTCAAGGGCATTGAGTGCGATATCCTTCGCGACGGCTCGCTGGATTATCCCGACGACGTTCTCGAAACGTTCGACTTCGTCATCGCGAGCGTTCACGCGGGATTCCAGATGACGCGCGAGCAGATGACCGCGCGGGTTCTGGCGGCGATCGCCTCGCCCTTCGTGACCATTCTCGGCCATCCGACCGGCCGTCTTTTGCTTTCGCGCGAGCCTTATGAGATCGATATCGACGAGATGCTGGCCGCCTGCGAAAAATACGGCGCGGCGATCGAAATCAACGCAAATCCGCATCGCCTGGACCTCGACTGGCGGCATGTGCGCCGCGCGATCGCCGCGGGAATCCGCGTCTCTATCGGCCCGGATGCTCATAGCGAGGCGCAACTTGCGTTCGATGCGTTTGGCATCGACATGGCGCGGAAGGCCGGATGCGGCAAGGCCGACGTTTTGAACGCGCTCGACGCCGAAGCGTTTTGCGCCTTCGCCCGAGGGCGGCGAGATCGATCATGATGACGTTCACCCCGCGCTCCGGATTGGATATGATTGCGTGGATCATTCTTCGGAGTGAGGCATAAGGACATCCATGCGTCCATTCGAACCACTGAACTATGAAGAGCTATCGCCCGGGCTGAAATCCGTCCTGCCCGAGGACGCGCCGCTCGGCCTGCGCATGGCCGCGGCTTCCGGCGGCCTGCCAATGATGACGGCCGAGCTCGTCGCCTCGCTGTACTATTTGGCGAACGATGAAGATCGCGGCGTTCGCCGCGCCGCGCGCAAGTCGCTCGTCGAGCTTCCGGACACGCTGTTGGCGACCGTGCTGGCGAGCCCGGTCTCGCCGAAGATCCTTCACTGGTTCAGCACGCGCGAACTCGGCCGGACGGATCTCTACGAACGCATTCTCCTGAATCGCAATACCGCGGACGAGACGTTCGAACGCATCGCCGAGGCGACGGATTCGCCGGACCTGCTCGAGTTGATTGCCCACCAGGAAACGCGCTACGTCCGCCGGCCGGAGATTATCGAAAAGCTCGCCAACAATCCGAACGCGCTGACCGCATCCGTGCAGCGCGCCGAACAATTCTTTGGTCTTCACACGGGCAAGAGCTGGCGCGACGTGCTGGCCGCCAAGCGCCTTGCCGCGGGAGTGCTCCCCGAGGAGGCGACGCCGGAAGCGGCTCGTAAGGAGGACGCCGAACGCGCCGAGCGCGAGCGCCTTCTGGAAGCGTCGCTTGTCGCGGAGCAGCTTCCCGAAGGCTTCACCATCGAGAAACTCGCGCGCGAGGAATTCGATGTCGACGAGCTCTTCGCCGAAGACCTGCTCCTTGATCCCGAGGCCGAGCTCGAAGGCGAAAAGCGCGAATCGCTCCAGACGCGCATCAACAAGATGTCGGTGCTCAACAAAATGCGCCTCGCGCTCAAGGGCAACATCGAGGCGCGCAACATCCTGATCAAGAGCGCGAATCGCCTGATCCAGGAATGCGTCATGCGCAATCCCCGCCTGACGATCGAGGAGGTCATCAAGGTCTCCAAGGACAAGACGCAGCGGGAGGAGATCATCCGCATGGTCGCGCACAACAAGGACTGGACGCGCCATTATCCTGTCGTCGTATCGCTGACTTGGAATCCGAAGACGCCCATCCATCAGGCGCTCAAATACCTCGATCGCCTGAACCCCCGGGATCTGATCAGCATCGCGCGCAGCAAGCAGGTGCCGGGCATGGTGGCCGTGCAGGCCCGAAAAATCGCGGCGGAGAAGCAGAGGTTTCGATGACCGAAAAGGAGACCCGGGGACCGGAAGCAACCCCTTCCGCTCCGCTCGCTCCCGAGGCCGCGCGTCGCGCGGACGAACGCAAGGAAACGCTCGCGGCGGAGGAGGCCGAGTGGGCCCGGGTGCTCGCGAACCCGGACGACGAGGAAGCCCACAAGGCGTACTTTCGCTTCGTCGTGAAAAACGGCCTTCTGTCCGAGGGCATCAAGCGTTACACGCCGCTCATTGACGCCAAGGACGACTACTCCATCGAGGCGCGCCGCCGCTTTCGCACCTACCAGCAGACGATTCGCAACCTCTTGTTCATGAGCGCCCCCCGTGTCGAGCCCCCAAAAGGCCGGCGCGCCGAGATTTACATCACCCTCATCCTCGCGCTCACGTTCATCATCGGCGGTTTTCTGGTCCCCACGCTTCGGCTCGGCGTTTTTTTGGGCATGGCGATCATCGTCGGCCTCATCGTTTATCTGATTCGCCAGGGCCGCAAGATTGGCCGAACCTGAACCCCCGCGCCCCGCGCGCGGCGCCGGCAAGCTCGTCCTTGTCGCGACGCCGATCGGCAACATCGGCGATCTTTCAACGCGCGCGCGCCAGGCGCTCGCGGAATGCGACGCCGTCGCGTGCGAGGACACGCGCGAGACAGGCCGCCTTCTCGCGGCCCTCGGCATCAAGCGGCCTCTCCTGTCGTGTTTTGACGCCAACGAGTCGCAACGCTCCGGCCAAATCGCCCAGCGTTGCGCCGCCGGCGAAACGATCGCCGTTGTCTCCACGCGCGGGCATCCGGGCATCTCCGATCCCGGGCACCGCCTCGTCGCGGCGTGCGTCGAGGCGGGCGTCGCCGTCACCGTCGTGCCCGGGCCAAGCGCGGCGATATCGAGCGTGGCGATCTCCGGGCTGCCGCCCCACCCCTTCTGCTTCCACGGATTTCTCCCGCGCCGCGGCGCCGAACGTCGCGAGCGCCTCGCCGCGATGGCCAAAGGCGGAACGCACGTCGTCTTCGAGTCGCCGGCGCGCGTCGTCGCCACGCTGCGTGAGTTTGCCAAGGCGCTCGATGATCCGCGTGTCGCTGTCGTGCGCGAGTTGACCAAGCTGTACGAGGAAGTCGTCCGCGGGCGCGCAAGCGAGGTGGCGAATACGTTGGCCGATCGCGATGTGCTCGGCGAGTTGACGATCGTCCTACACGTGCCCGAACCGGAAGCCGGCGCGCTCGATCCAGACCTCGTTCGCCGCGCGCGCGAGCTGTGCGTTGAACATGGTTTTTCCAAAAGCGACGCGGCGCGCGCGGTGGCGCATCTGTTCGGCGTGCCGCGCCGCGAAATCTACACGTGTCTCATGGACGATCCCGGCGACGCGTCGGATATCTGAAATCCGTCACGAAAATTCGCGTGTTTTTTTGCGTTCCCCGAAAGAGCGCCGTACGGCCTTGCGCGAGTTCCGGGTGCGAATTCAATCGCTTACGCGCGCGTCCCGAAAACGGCACGCGACTTGCGACTTGATGAGGGCGAAACGTTCGTCCGGCCGAATTCGACGGCATCAACACGGGGGACGTGAAGCCAGAATCAGGTTGCCTCCTCCTCCTGACCTTCACGTTCTCCGTGATTTTTTTTATTTCGGCGGTACACGGAGGGCACGGGGAAGACACGGACGACACCGGGAAACGCCAGAAGGCTGGAGGAGTGGAAGGCTGAAGGGCTGGAAGGTCATCGCAAATCGCTTCGTCGTTTTGCGACGTCATTCTGAGCGACAGCGAAGGATCTTGCTCGCCGCTGTTTTCGGCCACTCGACAACCGCGAAGGTTTCGCGCCCTTTTTCCGCGTTCACTCTTCTAAGAACACATTTTCTTGCCTCGCTGCGAAACCTTGTGATGACGTTCCAGACTTCCAGGCTTTCCGACTCCTTCTGCCTTCCCGTCTCCCGGACTTTTCCGTACGCTGTCGTCCTTCTTGACGAGGGCGTATGCCAAGCCAGATCATTTTCGTCGCGTGCGCGTCGATCGCGTTTGCCTGCCTTGTCGCGCACGCGATCGCGCGGCGCGGCTTGAAGACCGGACTCGTGTTTTTCGTCGCGCTCTTCGCGTTCGGCATCCTTCGCGGCAACCTCGTCCATATCATCACCTCCGGACGCACGCCCTACGTCTTCGACGTGCCGATTCTTCGCCTGGGCTACACCGGCCCGGTGGAGGCGGCCGGATGGTGCATCTCGCTGTACATCTCCTGGTGCCTGGCCGAACGATTGCTTGCGCGGCGCGGCGACAACGCGAAAAACGTGTTCGCCGTTTTGTTCATGGCGTGCGCGATGATGATGGCCTTCGCCGTGATGATGGAGGCGGCGGCCGGGCGGCTCGACTGGTGGAAGTGGCGCCCGCCGCGCGGCATGCGCGAATCGCCCGCGTTGCGCGACGTGCAGCGCGGCGTCACCGAGTGGTTTTCGGTCGGCTTCGATTTTCTTTTGCCGTATCTGCTCATCGCGCAGACGCGCTGGGAGCGCGGCGCGTGGCGTGCGCTGTTCGGGCTCATCCCGTTCCCGTTCCATTTCGGCATGCACGAAATCCGGCGGACGCGGCTTGACGATCACCTCATCAAGCTGAACCACCTGTCGCACTTCGTCATGCTCGCCGTGGCGACGCTCGCACCCTACTTCCTGTTCCTGCCGCTGAAAAACGTGCCCGACTTCGCGCCGCCCGCCGCCCGGCGCGCGCGTTGGATCGCACGGCTCGATCTGGTCGGCCTCGCGATTGTCGTCATGACGGTGATCGGAAACCTGATCTTCGTCGCGGGCGAGGCGGAGCTGATCGTGTTTGCGATTCCCCTGGCGGCGTTCGGTTTTTACGCGTGGTGGTGGTCGGAGAGGAACTGAACGGTGGGTAGCCAGCCCGTCTCTGATTTAGAGAAATAACTCTTTCATCTTGGGATTTCCGTAGATCGCTGGTCGCGCATGTTCGAATTGATCGAATTATTTCTGAAAGGACGCAAAATACGCTTGAGTTGCTAAATTAAAAGGCGTAAAAAGGTGATCAATCGAAAGAATGACCATCCATTATCCGCAAGTGCTGTCGAAAGGGGGCGTAAAATGTCTCTGGTAGGATTCGCGACTATTGCTTTCGTAAAATCATTTTCGGAGAGGTGCGGTTGCATTCGGGATTGGTGGTGGTAGCGGCAGTGGCGGTGGCGGTGGATGCTGTGGATGTTCGTCGTGAGCCGGTACTGAAGTGAACTTGATTCTTGGTCTTTCTTTTTCGTTTTCATTCGTCTTGGGACTCTTTTATATTATTTTTATCGCAAGACAGGGTTTTTCGATAATCTTATTTATCAAAATTATATTATCGTCATTTATCACCTCTTTTCTTTTTCTTCTATGCATTCAGGCCGACGTGTTTTTTATTGGCGCATACGTGTACCCATTATCGCTGGCCTTTCCCTTGTTTTTTCTTCGTGTGTTTATCAATAAAATGCTAGGCATAACAAATATCGGATTAAAAAATAGGCGATACCGAGAGTTTTCCGGTTTTATCTATGAGTTGTTCGCTCTCTCGTTCATGTATTCGTTTGCGGTCATGGGATTGTCTTTTATAAAATGGGCGTGGCGTGACGGACCGGGTGAATATCGGTGGTCTGAATCTTATGAAGTTGAAGTTCATCCGTGGTATTGGAGGCATCTATTATGGTTTTCGCTAGCTGTTGCCGTGGCGATAATTGTTTTTAGGTACGCGGGGAAGAAAAAGCGGCTCGGCCTAATGGCCTTGGAATACATATATTATTTTTCGTCCACGCTTATTTTTGCGGCCTTTTCCGGTAATTTAATAGCCGATATTATCTACCGCCATATCGCATGGCACTCGATATTGGGTTCCGTGTATGATCACGGGATTGCCATTGTGTTCGTTGGCCCATCCGTCGCGTATGGCCTTTCGATAATTCTTTGCTCGATTGAAACGAAATATCTTCCAACTCGTTTTACGAACATGCGGTATTTTGACGGATTTGGCGTCGTATTTGCTAAATATGTCGTGATTGCTTGGTTGGTAGTATTTCTCGGCTACAACATGACTTATCCGATAGCGTAACTGCCTACAAGTAAAGAGCGTGTCCCGTTTTCCGTGGAAAGTGGACCGGCAGTTGGTTTGATCTCATCGATAACGAAATATTTTTCGTTCGCAATCCCCACTCCTAATCCCAAGGGAGTTCCCCCGGCTTTGCCGGGGAGGCATCCGTAGTTTGACAGTTCCGGAAGTCGTCCAGTGAACTCCGGTTCGTGAGCCACCCAAGGCAACGCGAACGAGGAGAACACATGGACGACCTGGCGAGCTT
>JAIOHV010000225.1 GCA_019912885.1 bacterium | reverse complement strand
CCCGCGGCGCTACCCTCGATCGCCGCGGCGGCTGCCGCGGCGATCGAGGGTAGCGCCGCGGGGGTCGTCTTCATCGCGCGCACGCCGGATCGCGCGCGCCGGCTCGTGGCCGATATGCGTCTTCTCGCGTCGATCGACGACGTCGAAATCGTCGATGCGGCCGACGACGTTTCGGAGGCGATCACGCGCGTCGAAATTCTCATCAACACGACGCCGGTCGGCCTGACCGATCCGGACGCGACGCCGCTTGAGCCGAAAGCGCTGCACGCGCAGCTTGCCGTGCTCGACGCGATTTATCGCCCCGCGTCAACGCGCCTTCTACGCGACGCGCTCGCCGCCGGCGCCATCGCGATCCCCGGCACGCGCATGTTCCTTGCGCAGGCTGCCGCGCAAATCCGTGCCTTCGCCGCGCGCGACGCGCCGATGGACGCCATGCGCGAAGCGCTCATGGCGATACCGGGCTGCGAATGGGTGTGATGATGCAACTGAAAAGAATGGATGGCTGGAAGGCTGGAAGGCTGGAAGGCCGCGCTCAATTGCGAATGGCGAATTGCGAATGGCGAATGCGAAACAACGGTGTCCTCATTCGCGGGACCAATGAGCGACGGACATCCACAATCCCTCCGTGTCCTCCGTGTCTTCCCCGTGCCCTCGGTGTACCTTCGAAATGCGATTTTGAGTTTGCAAATCCGAAATCCGAAATTCGAATTCCGAAATCGCACGCCACGGAGACATCGTGCGCGTAGTCCTTATCGGTCCACGCGGCGCGGGGAAATCGACGATCGCGGGGTGGCTCGCGGCGCGCGTCGGTGTGCCGGCCGTTTCGACGGACGATCTCGTGCGCGGGCGTACGGGGACGTCGATCGACCATCTCGTCGCCGAACGCGGGTGGGAGGCATTTCGCGAGATTGAGTCCGCGGCGCTTGCCGATCTGTTCGAAAACGGGCCGGCGGATTTCGTCTGCGATTCGGGCGGCGGCGTGGTGCTCGCCGAAAAAAATCGCGAATATCTCGCGCGTGCGGATCTCGTCGTTTACCTCGTCGCGCCGGTCGCCGTGCTCGCCAGGCGCGTTCGCGCGAATATCGCGGACAGGCCGACGCTGACCGGCCAGGACCCCGTCGCGGAAATCGGGCGCGTACTCGCCGAACGCGACGCGATTTATCGCGCGTCGGCGCACCTTGTCATCGATACGGGTGCGGCGCCGGAGGAAGAAATCGTGGAGAAAATCGTGGATGCGTTGACGGGACGGAAGGCATGAAGCGGATTGTCGCCATCGCGCTGGCGTGGATCTTCGCCGCAAACGCTCTCGCCGACGAAGCGCTGCCGATGCGCGTGGACGGACCGCTGTCCGCCGTGGTCGCGGAGGATCTCGACGGCGACGGCCGTGCGGAGATCGTCGCCGCCTACGCGCGCGTCGGCGATGAGGGTACGTCGCGCAAGCTGCGCGTGTTCGCGAACGGCGCGGGCGAGGTGACGCTCGATGTGCCGGGATGGGCCGCCGCGTTCGATATTGCGAACCTTGGTGACGGCGCGGCAATCTTGTTCATCGGGCGTGGGCGCGTTGACGCCGTGCGTGTCGAAGGCGGCGCGGCCGGCGAATCGAGCCGTGTGGCGACCGTCGGGGCGCCGATCCTCGTCCCCGACGAGGAACGCCTGCCGCGCCTTTCGCTTGCGCGGAACTGGCGCGGCGGGCCGGAAACCGAGCTGCTTTCCATCGGCCTTGACCGCGTGGTCGTGCTCGAAAAAAACGGCAAGGGGCTTGCGCCCGCGGAGTCCCTGCCGCTGGCGGTAACGGGATCGATGCACGGTCCATCCAACGACGACGAGGCGGCGGGGGCGCTCGCCAACGTCACGATCGATGTGCCGTATCCCGCGCTTTTCGATTACGACGGCGACGGCGCGACGGATCTCTACGTCATCGCCGGCACGACGCTAACGGTTTTCAGGCAGGAAGCGGGCAAGTTCGCGACGAAGGCCGCGTTTCGGCGCGACTACGAGGTACGCACCACCGCAGAAAGGCGCGAGGGCAACGTGAGCGCGCAGGCCGTCGTGCGTGACCTGGACGGCGATGGCCGCGGGGATGTAATCGTCAACAAATTCGGCGGCGGGCTGACGAACTACCGCTCGCAGACCCGCATCTTTCGCGGCGGCGCGGGCGGCCTGCCGACAACGCCGACATACGAGTCCGCGGGCAAGGGCTTTTCGGGCGGGTTCGAATTTCCGGACGCCGACGGCGACGGCTGCCGCGATCTGGTCATGCCGTCCGTCGAGGTGAGCGTCATGACCGTGGTCAAGATGCTGACGACAAGCAAGGTCGGCATCGACTATCAGCTCTTCTACTGCGGCGGCCCATCGCTCTACGCGCTCGAGCCCGGGGAGGTTCGCGCCACGACGTTTCGTCTGGACGTGATGAGCCGCGCGGGCCTGCTCGGCACGCCGCCCGTCTATGGGCACGACTTCACCGGCGACGGCGAACCCGACGCGCTGATCTCGCCGGCGCTCGGACGGCTCGAGGTGCGCGAGCGCAAGGGCGATGCGTTCGCGCCCGAAGCGGCAGCGACCTTCAACGCGCCGCCGACCGGCAACGTCATCGTGAAAAACGTACGCGGCAACGAAAAACCCGACGTGATTTTGTGGTACGTCGACCCGGAACACGAGGGCGAGATTCGCGTATTTGAAATGAATTGATTCGCAATCGGGAAGCGCGAATCGGGAATGGAATCATGGGCGCCGTGATTCCGCAATGACCGTCCCGCCTTCCGGTTTTTCCGGCTTCCGGACGATCGGGTCTTAAAAGCGAATCGAAATCTCGATCGAGTGCTGGAAGTTGCGCGAATTCTCGATGTCGCCGCGGAACGAATAGCCGAGCGTGCCCTCGGGCGCGATCCACGCGAACCCGAGCGAATAGTGATCGCGATCGAAGATCTGATCCCACGTGAATCCGCCGCGTAGCGCGAGGCCCGAACGCGTCGACGCCTGGCGGAAAACGAAACCCTCGACGCCGGTCGCGAAATTGAACGTCTGTTCCTCGTCCACATCGAAGATTTTCGTCAGGTCGAACGCAACCGTTGCGTAATCGAGCACGAAGCCCGCGACGCCGACCGCCACCTCGCGCTCGATGCGGTACGGATCCTGGCTGCCGAAGACATTGCGTCCGGCGAGACCAAACCCGACAAGATCAAACGCACGCACGAGAAATCCGAAGTCCGCGTTGATGTTGCCTTCGCCGGCCTCGAGCTGGTTGTATTTCGCCGCGCCGCCGATAAAGACCGTGTCCGCGAAGTTGCCGGCCAGCGCGAGAGCCGCGCGATAGTCCTTGCCCTCGTTGAACGTGCGCGATGGGAAGTTCGCCGCCGTAAAGGAGATACCCGCCGCGAAATTCGACGTGGTCTTTCCGTCAACGACCGACCCGTGGAAGAAATCGGAGATGTTCTTCTCGCGTGCGTCGATGGTGTTGTCCTCGTCCACGAAAAATTCCGAGCCGAAGTCGGCAACGTCCTCGTCCGGCGTCAGTTCGTCCTCGTGGAGCTGCGGATAGTCGCCGATCTCGTGTTCGCGGCGCTCGTAGTTGAACGCGATGGCGTACCAGCTCGCTTGCGCGATGCCCGCGGGATTCACCTGAATGGCGTTGTTGTCGTCGGCGACGGCCGTGAAGGCCGTGCCCATGCCAAGCGGCTTGGTTCCCCAGAACCACACCGCGTGCGCGGGCGACGCGCAAAGGACGAGAACCGCCGCCAGAAGGGGCGCCGCGAGGCGGGCGCGTCGAATGGAAAAATTCCCGATCAAAACGCCGGGACGATAGTCTCAAACGCGAGGGCCTGTAAAGCGCGAAACGCCCCGCGCCGCGTTTGCCTTGATCGCAACGCGACCCATGCGCTACGGTGATCCACGTTCCGCCCGGAACACGATCCATCCGCGCAACGAAAAGGAGCGAGGCGTGAAAGTCCGCAAGGCGGTCATTCCTGTCGCCGGGCTCGGCACCCGGTTCCTGCCCGCGACAAAGGCGATCCCCAAGGAGATGCTGCCCATCGTCGATCGGCCGACGATCCACTACATCGTCGCTGAGGCCGTGGACTCGGGTATCACCGATATCATCTTCGTCACCGCGCGCGGCAAGGAAGCGGTCGAGAACCACTTCGACCGCGACATCGGCCTCGAGGCCGCGCTCGAAAAGAAAGGCGACACCGCGCGCCTTGCGATGGTGCGCGAAATCTCGACCATGGCGAGTATTGCGTCCGTGCGCCAGGGGGTTCCCAAGGGGCTTGGCCACGCGGTTTGGTGCGCGCGCGATCTCGTCGGCGACGAGCCGTTTGTCGTTTTGCTCGGCGACGATCTCTTTGACGCCGAAACCCCCGCGACGCGCCAGCTCATCGAGGGCCATGAGCGCTGCGGGCGATCCGTCATCGGCGCGTACCGCGTGCCGGAAAACGAGACGCACCGCTACGGCATCATCGATCCGGGCGACGGCGACGAGCGCCTCATGCGCGTGAAGGCGATGGTGGAAAAGCCCAAGGCCGACGCGCCGTCGAACATCGCGATCATCGGGCGTTATCTTCTGACGCCGGACATCTTCGAGTGCATCGACCGCACGCCGGCCGGCGTCGGCGGCGAGATTCAACTCACCGACGCCATGAACCTGCTGAACGAAAAGCCGGGCGGCGGCGTGTACGCGCACGTGCTCGACGGCCTTCGCTACGACGCCGGCGAGCTTGTCGGATTCATCGAAGCGAATATCGCGTACGCGCTCAAGCGCCCCGAGCTCGCCGACCGCGTGCGGGGGATTCTCCGCACCTATTCGGAGTAGCGCCATGGACCGCGTCGCGGACGCGGACCGTCCCGCCTCCGGAAGCGCCCCGCGCGCGGATCGTCTTGTCGAGGTCGCGATCGCGCTTCCCGTGCGCGGCACGTTCCATTATCTCGCGCCGCCGGGCGTCGCCCAAAAGCTCGCCGTCGGCACCGGCGTCGTCGTGCCGTTCGGCACGCGCCGCGTGACGGGATTCGTCGTCGATTTTCCCGATGGCGCGCCCGCGGACATCGGCGAGCTGAAGCGAATCGAAGCCCTGCTGGCCGACGAGCCGCTTTTCGACGCGCCGCGCCTCGAGTTGTATCGCTTCATGTCGCGCTACTACCTCGCGCCGCTTGGCGAAGCGCTGCGCACCGCGTTGCCGCCGGGGATCCTCGCCGCCACGCGCCGCGTCGCGCGCATCAACGACGCGGGCAAAAAGGCGCTTGCCACCGATTCGCTCAACAGGCGCGAACGCGCCGTGCTCGCCGCGCTTGTCGCCGGCGGCGGCGCGATCGAATGGCGAAAGCTGACATCGGGATCGCCCGCGGTCTCCGGCGCGACCGTTCGCGCGTTGTCCGAACGCGGGCTCGTCGAGATCGTCGCGGAGCTTGCGGGGCAGACATCGAAGCCCAAATACGAAACGCGCTGGCGGGCTTTCGGCGAGCCGGACGCACAGCTTCGCGGCGCGCGGCAAAAAGAGGTGCTCGACCTGCTTCGCGGACAGCCCGACGCGATCACCGCGTCCGAAATCGCGGACGCGCTTGGCTTTCCGCCGCACGCGGTTTTGAACGCGCTCGCCGCGCGCGGGCTCGTCGTATCCGAGAGCGTCAACGTCAGCCGCGTGCGCGCGTTGCGCGGCGCGGACGAAAAGCCCCCCGTGCTCACGACGGAGCAGACGGCCGCCGTCGCCGAGATCGCGCCGGCCATCGACGAGGCGCGCTTTTCGCCGTTTCTGCTGCACGGCGTCACCGGAAGCGGCAAGACCGAGGTGTACCTGCAACTGGTCGAGCGCGCGCTCGCGGCGGGCAAGGGCGCCATCGTTCTGGTCCCGGAGATCGCGCTGACGCCGCAACTCGTCGGGCGATTCGTCGGCCGCTTCGGCGACGTGGTGCGCGCATCGCACTCCGGGGTCGCGGGACCGGAGCGCCTGGACCTGTGGCGCGACGCGATGCATCGCCGCGTGCGCGTCGTCGTCGGTGCGCGCAGCGCCGTGTTCGCGCCCGTCCATCCACTCGGGCTCATCGTCGTCGACGAGGAGCACGACGGCTCCTACAAGCAGGACGACGGCATCCCTTACAACGCGCGCGACCTGGCGATCCGCCTCGCCAAACAGGTCGGGTGCCCCGTCGTGCTCGGGTCAGCGACGCCGTCATTCGAGACGTATTACGCCGCGCAGTCCGGCCGCTATCGCCTGTTGCGCCTGACCAAACGCCCGCGCGAAAATCCGATGCCGTCGGTCACGACCGTCGATCTGCGCCCGCTCGAAAAGGAAGAAGCACTAACGCGCCGCGACGCCGCGCTCGAAAAAGCCCACGCCGCCCGCGAAGCCAAGCGCGTCGCGTCCGACTCTCAATCCTCAATCCTCATTCCTCAATCCTCCCCCCCCGACATCCCCCGCGCGCGCGCGATCTTCTCCCCCGAGCTCGCGACCGCGATGGACGAAACGCTCGCGGCCGGCGAACAGGCGATCCTGCTTCTGAACCGGCGCGGCTATTCGACGCACATGTTCTGCCTCAAGTGCGGCGCAACGGCGATGTGCGCGAACTGCGACGTCGCGCTCACCTACCACCACGGCGCGAAAAGCCTCGTGTGCCACTACTGCGGCGAGGGCAGGGCGCCCTCCGCGCAGTGCGTTATGTGCGGGAAGGACAGGATGTTCTACGCGGGACTTGGCACCGAGCAGGTGGAGGCGGAAATCGCACATCGCTTTCCGCACGCGCGCGTCGCGCGACTCGATCGCGATTCGGTCACCGGGCGCGACGGGCACGAGCGTGTCACGGAGTCGTTCCGCCGCGGCGAGTCGGACATCCTTCTCGGCACGCAGATGGTCGCCAAGGGCCACGACTTCGCGCGCGTGACGCTTGTCGGCGTCATCCGCGCCGATACGACGCTGAACTTCCCGGACTTCCGCGCGGCGGAGCGGACCTTCCAGCTCGTGACGCAGGTCGCCGGCCGCGCGGGCCGCGCCGACAGGCCCGGGCGCATCGTCATTCAGACCTACAACCCGAACCACTGGGCGATTCGCTGCGCATCGACGCACGACTTCGAAGGGTTCTACGCGCAGGAGATCGAGCGCCGCCGCGCCGCGAATTATCCGCCGTTCGCACGCCTGGCGATGCTGCGCGTCACCGGACTCGACGAGGATGTTGTCGCACGCGCCGCCCGCGCCGTCGGCCGCGCCGCCAGGCTCGCCGCGTCGTCATTCGGATCGACGGAGGACGACGTGCTCGGCCCCGCGCGCGCGCCGATATCCCGCGTCAAGAATCGCTACCGCCGCCAGCTTCTCCTTCGCGCGCAAACCGCCGCGAAGCTCTCCGCTCTTGTCGCCGAGGTCTTCGCCCGCTGCGAGCCGAACCTGCCGTCCACGGTCGATCTTCGCGCCGACATCGACCCGCAGAACGTGCTATAGTGATTGCCCGATGAAGCGATGACGGTGTCCGTTACAGGACAACCCACCGTGCGCTGCGCCCGCGGCCCGTCAACGTAACCTCGCCGTTCGACTTCATCTGCATCAGCACTTTTTTGATCAGTTGCAAGCTGACCGATGGGCATTGCGCCCGAATCTCGGCGAGCGCAAACGGACCCGGCTGATTCTCGATGGCGTGCCGCACGAGGTCGCTTTTCCCTCCGTGGGCGGTTGATGCCTCCACCTTGTGTTCGAATTCGGTGTATGCGCTTCGCAACGTGGACAAAAAGTAGTTCCACCACGGGAGCAGGTCGTTTGCGCCTGCGTGCCAGCCGACCGAACATTCCTTCAGAATGCGGTAGTAGTCCTCCTTGGTCTCCTCGACCATGCGCTCGAGGCTGACATAGCGAGCGACGGTGAAGCCCGCGTTTTGCAGCAACAACGTGGTGAGGAGTCGCGACACGCGCCCATTGCCGTCGCGAAACGGATGGACGCACAGGAAGTCGAACACGAAGGTTGCCGCGACCAGCAACACGGGTGCCTGGTCCGCGTCGGCGAGGTCACGATGGGCCGCGCAGAGGCGATCAATGGCCTTTGGCGTCTGCTTCGCGGGTGTTGGCTTGAAGCGGATGCTCCGCTCGCCGGTTGAAAGGATTTCGACGATCTCGTTGTCGCGCGTCTTCCATTTCCCGGCGTCGCCGGAGAGGCCGCCCTGCGCCAGCTTGTGCAGATGAAGGATTGTGCGCGGCTCCACACGAATGGGTTGCTTGCGGTTGAAAATCCAGTTCAGGGCGCGCCGGTAACCGACGACCTCCTCTTCGGATCGGTCGCGCGGACGTGATTGTCCGAGAACGATGGGCCGGAGGCGATCGGGCGCGACGGTCACTCCTTCGATTCGATTGGACGACTCGGCGCTTTGAATGATCGCTTGTTCACGCAGCGCCTTGAGGTCCTCGGGCATCTGTCGCGCCCGGAGATCCTGTTTGCCCCGCGCCTCCATACAGGCCGCGAGAAGCCAGGCGGTACCGACAGGAATCGAACCGTCGATCAGGTTTTCGGGCCTAAGGGAAAGCATCCGGAACTCCGTGAGTAGCCATATAGTAGCCGATAATTCGTGGAGTAGCCAATTCCCCCGAAAGCGAACGCCGGCCGAAACTCTCCGCGCTTGTCGCCGAGTTCGTTGCCGCAGGGAGCCGGCTAAGCTACGACCCGGATTGGCCGCGCGCGATTCCGGAAATAGGATCTGGCTCGCCCCTGTTGACGGCCACGCGGCTTCCGGTTCGAGGCCAGATCCTTCGGCTCGCTGCGCTCGCCTCAGGATGACGACGGGTGTCGCTTCGCTCGCCTCAGGATGACGAGCGTCGCTACGCTCGCGCACGGACAGTGGCGGGCGCCGCGTCTCGACAACCCCCTACGACTTATTCTTCTGCTCCACCCGCCGGAACGGGTTGATCCATCCCGCGAACGCGGGGCCGGAGCGGGTCTGGACGAAGATCTCGCCGGTGCCGGAGTAGCGGCACACGAGGCCTTCGCCGGACAGGAACGTCGCCTTCAGGCCGCCGACCGTCTCCACGTTGTAGGTGATCGTGTCGGGGAACGCGACGATGTGCGTCGTGTCCACGATATACGAGCCGTTGACGGCCACCTTCTTGAGCCCGCCGTAGCTGTTGAAAAACACCGTGCCCGTACCGCTCACCTTGATGAGGAAAAAACCTTCGCCGGAAAAGAAGCTCCTCGCGCCGCCGAACTTCGGATCGACGGTGATCTCGCCGAAGTGCCCGAGGTACGCGCCGGACTGCATGTAGTACGTCTGGTTCTGCAAACGCAGCACTTCCACGTCGCCCGGCGCGCTCGGCGCGAGCTTGATCGTTCCCGGCGCGCCTTCCGCGGAAAACGTGTTCACGAAAAAGCTCTCGCCCGCGACCATGCGCTTGAGCCCGCCGAGCAGGCCGCCTTTCGCGCTCGTTTCGATCTTGACGTTCGGGCTCATCGCGACCATCGCGCCGGATTCGGCGACGATCTTCTCGCCCGCGGATAGCGAAATGTCGGCCATCGCGTAATCGGGCCGTCCGGTGATGTTGTATTCCATGACGTTCTCCTACGACATTCTTGGCGGAAGTTCTTGCCCGAACTCGATCCTCAATCCTCGATCCTCAATCCTCAATTTTTCCTACTGCTTTCTCGGCGGAAGTTTGTGGCCGAAAAACTGACCGAACGCGCTCGCGTTGTGCGTCTGCATGTAAAGACGCCCCTTGCCGGAAAACTCGCACACGAGCCCTTCGCCGGACAGCAGCGTGCTCTTCAGCCCGCCGACCTTTTTGACCTTGTATTCGAGCGTGTCCTCGTACGCCGCGATGTGCCCGGTGTCGCAGATGAACGCGCCGTCGATGTCCTTGTGGAACAGGCCGCCGAAGCTGTTGATGAGAAGATCGCCCGTGCCGGAAACGCGCATCCAGAAAAGCGCCTCGCCGGAGAACAGCCCTTTCAGCCCGCCGAACTTCGTGTCCATCTCAAGGCCCGGCGAGGACGCGAGCCAGCTTGAGCTTTGCACGATGAGCGCCTTCGTGCCGTCAAGCGCGATGTGCTCGATGTCTCCGACGAGCGTCGGGGCGAGCGACACGTGCCCCTGGGCGTTTGCAGTGAATGTGTTCAGGAAAAAGTTTTCGCCCGCGAGCAGGCGCTTGGCGGCCTTCAGCAATCCGCCCGCGCCGCCGCGGCTCATGGTGCTCGTCGAAACGTTCACGCCCGCGCTCATGGCGACCATCGCGCCGCCCTCGCTGACGATCGACTCGTTCGGCGACAGGTGCACGTCGGCGACCGCGTACGACGGACGGTGCTGGATATCGATACGCATCGGTTCCCCCTAGCGCGCCGGCAGCATCGGCGTGATCCAGCCGATGAGCGAGGACACGGTGCGGCTCTGGATGAAGAGCTTTCCCTTGCCCGTGAATTCGGCGACGAAGCCCTCGCCGGAAAGCAGCGTGCTTTTCAACCCGCCGACTTTTTTGACCTTGAACGCGAGGCCTTCCTCGAACGCGACGATGTGTCCGGTATCGACGACGTACCCGCCGTCCACGTCGACCTCGACGATGTTGCCGTAGCTGTTGATCCAGAGATCGCCTTCGCCCTCGGCGGCGAGCAGGAACAATCCCTCGCCGGAGAGCAGCGATTTCATGCCGCCGTATTTCGTTGAAAGCGTCACGTCCGGCGTGCACGCGAGGAACGCGGACGCCTGAATCGTGAACGGCGCGCCCTTTTCGATTTTCCGGTGCACGATATGTCCCGGCAGCGTGGGGGAGACGTACAATTCGCCCGCGCCGCCTTTAGCGGTGTAGGTGTTCTGAAAGATGCTTTCGCCGCCGAAGATGCTGCGCAAAAGCGATTTGAAAAAGCCGCCCTGCGCCTTGGTCTTGATCTCCAGGTTCGGCGACATGCCCAGCATGGCGCCCGCTTCGGTGCGGACGGATTCGCCGTCGGATAGCGACACGAAAAGAGTCGCGAACGACGGCCCGTGACGGATGTCGGACTGCATCTTTGCCCCCAATGTCAAACGGACGGGAAGAGGACAACGGGATAGCACCGCCGCCGTCCGGGGTCAACGAATATTCGACGGTACAAAGAGGACACCGGGAAGACACGGAGAGCACCGAGAGAATCTGGTTTCAAGTCCATCGCATTTCACCCAGGCCCTTTGGCGAGTTGATTTGCGGTGACAAAAAATCTCCGTGCCCTCGGTGTCTCCCCCGTGCGCTCCGCGTACCGTCGAAAGAACCGCCCGCTCACCACGCCGCGCTCAAATCCTCCCGCGCCCGCCCATCTTCACGATCTTGTCGTACTGCGCCTTCGACAGCGGGCAGACGGACAGGCGCGAATTCTTCGCGAGCGCCATTTCATTCAGATCCTTGTCCGCCTTGATCGTCTTGAGCGTCACGGGCTCCTTGAGGGGAAAGACCGGCTCGACATCCACCGCGCTCCAGTCGTCGGTCGTCGTCGGATCGGGGTAGGGTTCGCTTACGACGCGCGTCACACCGACGATCCGTTTCTCGTCGCCGGAGTGGTAGAGCAGGGCGGTGTCGCCTTTTTTCATCAGGCGGATGTTGTTGCGCGCCTGATAGTTACGCACGCCGTCCCACGCGGTCTTTTTGTCCGCGACGAGGTCGTCCCAGCAGTAGGTGGACGGTTCCTGTTTGATGATCCAGTAGGCCATTGCGATTCCTCCCTTGCCCCTTGCCCCTTGCCCGTGCCCGCAGAAATGGACCTCATGGACATAATGGACTTTATGGACGCGGGCAACACGAGATACGCGCAATCTGTGCGTAGCGGCGCCGACCGCGCACTCCGTCCCGCCCCGCTCGAAGCGGGGCGACTGCGTTTGCGGCATAGACATCGCGCCCCATTCGCCTGTCGCAATTCCCAATTCGTGCCGTCTGTGCCACCATGCGTTCTCATGTTCACCGGACTCGTCGAAGAAGTGGGGCGCGTTGAGCGGGCGTCGCCGCGCGGCACCGGCATGTTCGTCTCCGTGGAGACGAAATTCGCGGGCGAGTTGCGCGTGGGCGATTCCGTCGCCGTGGACGGCTATTGCCTCACCGTGACCGATGTCGGCATCGGCCGCTTTTTCGTCGATATCGGGCAGGAAACCCTGAAACGCACGACCGCCGCGAAGCTACGCACCGGCTCGCGGGTGAACCTCGAGCGCGCGGTGCGTCTTGGGGATCGGCTCGGTGGGCATTTGGTGACCGGGCACATCGACGGCCTCGGCGCGGTGGAGAGCATCGAGAAGGCGCCGGACTTCATCGCGATCCGCGTTCGCGTGCCGGAGGCGGTGGCACGTTACCTCATCCCGAAGGGCTCCATCGCGATCAATGGCGTGAGCCTTACGGTGAACGAGGTCGAGGGCGCCGTTTTTTCGGTCGGTATCATTCCGCACACGGCCGCGAATACGACGCTCGGCGATCTGGCCAACGGCGACGCCGTGAACCTTGAGGCCGACCTCATCGGCAAATACGTCGAGCGCCTGCTCGGCGCGGCGACCGGCAAGGACCCCGACGCGCACCTGCTGGACCTTTTGAAAAAGCAGGGTTTCGCGTAGCGGCGACGCGCTCCGGCAGTCGTGCGTGCGGCGGAAATGCCGTATTACGAAAACCGCCAACCTTACAACGCGTAACGGTCACGTTTTCGAAGCGCCATGAACGCCTGCAATCTATCTGCTTGATATTGCGGCGGTATTTTTCATTTGCGACGCGTGGCACGGAAGTTGAGAGACTCCCCTCGTGCCCATTGGAGGGGGCGTTTATGAAGACACGGACGACGAATCGATCGGGTTTTACCGTTGTCGAGCTCGTGACCGTCATGGCGGTTATCCTGGTGCTGTCGGGCATCATGATCACCGCGATTTCCGGTACGCGCGGCAAGGCGACGGTCGCCCTGGCGCTTGATCAGCTTCGCGACATCCAGAAGGTGGCGGAATTTCGCTACACGGAAACGATGTCGGTGCCGGCCATCGGCGACCTGCAAGGCCTCTACGGACGCGGGTCGAGCAAGAACATCACGGACAAATACGCGGTTATCAATCTGGCGTCCCTTTCCGGCACGGGCGGCGATGCGAAGGCTCTCCCGGCGGGCGCGCCGAGCGGCGAATATGCGATCTGCAGCCTCTACGCCATTCCGGGCGCCGCGTACGTCTATTCGATCGACGACAATCCACCAAAGATCGCCGCGGCCGGCACCGATCCGCTCGGCGTCGGAAACTGTGGCGCCGGCGTGATACCGGAATCGGTTGGCGACGACGACAGCGATGACGACAGCGGCGACAACGGCGATGACGGCGATGACGACGGCGGCGATGACGATGGCGATGACGACGTTGACTCGTGCGCCTGGAAGTCTTGCCCGGACGGGCACGAGAAATTTCAGCACGCGAATGGCAATTGCGACTGCCGAAAGGTCGAATCGAAAAAAGACAAGAAAGACGGGAAAGGCTGCGACAAGGGCTGATACGCTCCCTGCCGGATCGACGCGAATCGACATCCGCTCCGATGCCCGGAGCGGATGTTGCCTATCGCGCGCGGCCGGCGCGCGAAACGGCTATCGGCCGAAGCAGTAGGGAATTTGGCTTGCGTACGAGCGCGGTTCGTAGCGCGCGAATAGCTGCGTGTAGACGGTACGCCCGCGGCAGAACGCGACGCCGACGCCGACGTGCGTGAATTCCGGGTCAAGCACGTTCGCGCGATGGTTTGGCCGGCAGGACGGCTCGTCCATGAACATCTCGACCGCGGTCTTCGGCGACATGTTCCGGCCGCGCGCAAGATTTTCCCCGGCCTTCACGTACGAGATACCCGCGGCCATAAGCCGCATCTCCATGCTCGCGCCCTTCGGATCGACATGGTCGAAAAAGCCCTCGTCGCACATGCGTTCGCTGTAGTCCCGCGCAACGGCGGCGAGGTCGGCGTCCCAGGCGAGCGGTGCCGCGAAATCGGATTCCTCCGGATGCGCGGCGCGTTCGCGATTGGTGTAGTAAGCAAGCCGGCAGGCGAGCGCGCCCGGCGTTTCGCCCTCGGGATCGCACGCGAGCGGCGCATCGCTTGCTTTCACCGCGAACGACTCGGATGCGCCGCCGGAATCGTCGCAGGCGGCGAGAGCCGCGCACCCGAAAGCCAGCAAGGCGAGTGCAATGAAAAGCCCGGCCCGGCGCGTCGCGAGGACGGGCCGGGTCGGACGGTTTGCGCAAGTTTGGGTTGCGGGACTCATCAAGGCGCCGATTCTAGTCGTCGTCTTCGTCCTCATCATCGTCGTCATCATCGTCGTCATCGTCATCGTCATCATCGTCATCGTCGTCGTCGTCGTCGTCGTCGTCTTCGTCGTCGGCGAACTCAACCTCGGTGTCTTCCCCGTAGGCGATCGTCAGGCCGATCATCTCGAAGCTGCTGTCGGTGAGGTTCTGGATCATCGATTGAATCTCGCGTTCCTCCTCGCCGGCACCCACGATCTCGTCGGCGTGGAAAATGCCGTCGCCTTCGCCGTAGAGGCCGTCAACCTCGACCCACTGCCCGACCGACAACTGGTCGATGGTCAATTCGCCTTCGTCCTCATCGTCCTCGTCTTCGTCCTCGTCGTCGTCTTCGAGATCGAGCGCGACCATCAGGTCGCCATAAACCACGAAGTACGAGAAGTCATCGGCGATGGCCTCGACCGGCGCGGTGAATTCTTCTTCGAACTCGTCCTCGTCGTCGTCGTCGTCGTCATCGTCGTCATCGTCGTCATCGTCATCGTCGTCGTCATCGTCGTCGAATTCGCCGAGCTCGATTTCCTCCGCGTAAAGCGTGCCGTCGTCCATCACGACAACCTCGACTTCGGCGAGCGCACCCTCCGTGAGGTCGCTGACATCGCCCTTGACCTCGCCGTTGCCGTCTCCTTCATCGCCGCAGCCCATACCGGCGACCGCAAGCGCCAGGGCGGCCACGGCGATGATCGAAATCCTCAAATATTTCATGATACGCACTCCTTTTGAAAAACCGTCGCGATCGCGACTCGGTTACCATTCATGGACGTCGCGGACAGAATGACCTATCGCAAAACCCGTGCCTTAAATCCTGCGCGCATGGGTACGCGTTTTTCCTCCGTTTTCCGTCGCTCGCGCCAAACGGCGCCAGTTTCCGCGCGCTGAATATTGCGCGTTTGCGCGTTTTTCAGCGGCGAATCACGATCGCGAATTGCGTTGGGAGCGCCGTTCAAGAAGCGCGGAAGCCGGGCGCAAAGACGAAAAAGCCGCCGGCAAACGCCGGCGGCCGTTTTTCGCGTCTAGCGGGAAACGGGATTTGAACCCGCGACCCTCGCCTTGGCAAGGCGATGCTCTACCACTGAGCTATTCCCGCGCAGCCCTCAAGACGCGCTTTTTATAGGGGCAAGCCGCGAGGCCGTCAAGAAGGAATCGCGCGCGGCCTTGGGGTCGATTTCGCCGCCTTCTCCGACAACTTTTCCCTTCTTTCGTACAGCTCGTGACGCAGCCGCGTATTTCCCGGCGGGCAATGCGCCAGGGCGCGGATGACGACCTCCCGCGCGGCGGCGGGATCCTTGCGGGTGCGTTCGTGATATCGGGCCAGCTCGATAAACGCCGTGCCGTCAAATGGCGCACCGGACTCGATGGCCTCCACGATCGCCTCCCAATGCCGCGCCGCGCGGTCCGGTTGTTTGGCGCGCTTGAAGATCAGCGCAAGCTGCCGCCGCGCCTCGCGGCCGTGATCGCCGCCGTCGCGCGCCGCGTGTTCCAGAAACGGCGCCGCTTGCGCCTCGTCCTTGCGCCAAAGGTGAAGCCGCGCAATTCCCGCGGATTCGATGGGCGAAAGACCCGCTTCGTCGGGATCGGGGCAAAACGCCGCGCTGGCCATGCGCGCGGCGAGCGCCGGCATCGTCGCGACATCGTACAAATTGTGATCGAACGTCGAACGCAAGAGGCGCACGTTCCGCTGCCGAACGTATTCGCCGTAGGTTTCGGGGATCTGCCAACTCGGAATATCGCGCCGTCGCGTGACGCGCAGCACCTCGCGCTCGAGCGTCGTCAGCCGGCAGTCGGCCGCCGCGCCCTTCCACACGCGGCGCGCGGGCAGGAGCACATCGAGATTCGGCATGAACGCGAACGCCGGGTCCATCCCGAAATGCCGCATCCGCCGCGCCAGAAACGGTACGTCGAACCCGCGTCCGTTGTACGTGAAAAGGAAGCGCCGCGCCGCCGCGTGCTCCGCGAAAAGCCACAGACTCGCGGCTTCCTCTTCCGCCGATGCGCAAAAGATCTGCCGCAGCACGAAATCGCGGCCCTCGTAGTACGCCAGGCCGATCATGAAGGCGAAGGCGCCCGCGCCGCTCGGGTGCCCGGCCGTTTCGATATCAAGCGAAAGCGAATCCGCCGGCGCAAGCCCGCCGGCGTCGTCAAGGCCGAAAACGTGCGCCAGGTGCTCGCGCGGCGTTTCGAGCAGATCGGACAGGCGCGCCAAACCGTAGAACGCGCCGGCCGCGAACGTCGTTTCCGCGATCGACACGGGGCCGAACGGCGTGTCCACGCGGCGCAGGTCCATGCCGTCGTCGTCCTCCACGACGGAAAGGCCCGCGCGTTGCGCGGCGTCGCGGGCGTGGATCTCGCCGATGCGCCGCCGGAGTTCGTCGATCGCGGTCTGTTTGTCGATGGCCATGCTCGTTGACGCCCCTTGCGTTGCTCCGTAACTTTAGCCCGCCATGACGCTTCCGAAAACATCCGCCCGCCTTGCCGCCGCGATCGCGCTTTTGGCGCTCGTCTGCGCGGCATCCGCGTACGCGCTTTCCGAGGGCGGCGCGGCGCCCGCCTTCACGCTGAC
Organism: bacterium; assembly: GCA_019912885.1. Taxonomy (NCBI): domain Bacteria; species bacterium. The sequence goes on along the minus strand of JAIOHV010000225.1, from coordinate 17,756 downwards.
CGACGCGGACGGCAAGCCGATGTCGCTTTCGGATCACAAGGGGCGCGTCGTCCTGATGTCGTTCTGGGCGACATGGTGCCTGCCGTGCCTCAAGGAGATGCCGACGCTCGAGGAAATTTACAAGGAATTCGAGGGCCGCGGATTCACCGTTCTTTCGATCAACACGGACGCGTCCTCCGGCGCGGCGCGCGCGCGGCAACTCGTCAAACGCAAGAAGGTGACGTACCCGGTGCTGTACGACGCGAACTCGAAGGTGGTCGGGCTTTACAATCCCAAAGGCGACCTGCCGTTCACGGTCCTGATCGACCGCGAGGGCAAGGTCGCGTTCACGCACACCGGCTTTGACGCCGGATTCCGCGAAACGCTCGAGGCGCGCATTCGCGCGGCGCTCGACGCGGCGAACTGACGCCGACACGGGGCCGCGCGCATGCTCCGATCCTCCGCCCGGCTCGCGATCGCTCTTGTCGCCGCGATCGCGCTTGCGCCGCCGGCGCGCGCGTTTGAACTCGAAACGCCGGTGACCGACAGCGTCGCCATCACCGAGACGCTGAAGACGCTCTACGATCAGACCTCGCCCGACGAGGACCTGCACTTTCTCGCCCTCATCAACCGCTTCAACCTTCAGGTCATCAAGAGCCGGTTCGCCGCGGGCGTCCGTTACGATTCCGAGTTTTATTTTGAACAGGAGCAGTACCGCCTGAAGTACTGGCTCGAAAAGGCGTACGTGCAATACGAAAGCCCCACCGTGTTCGTGCGCGCGGGCGACTCGCACAATCGCCTGGGCGAAGGGCTTGTGCTCGCACTTCAGGCGCTCGACGAATTCGGCCAGGACGACACGTTGTTCGGCGGCGTGGCGCAGGTGCGCGACAAGGGAGGGCATGTCGAGCTACGCGCCCTTGGTGGCGTCATCAACGAGGGCGACGATCTCTCGTTCAAGCCTGAACGAGCGAGCGAGGACGAGCCGGCGCTCGACGAGCGCGACATCGCCGGCGGCGGACAGATCGTCGCGGGCATGCCCGGCTGGGGGTTTGCCTCCGCGCGCTTTCTCGGCGGCGTGCTGCAAACGGATGAGGACATCGCTCTCGCCGCGCAGGAAGAGGACGATCCCTACGACATCGCCGGAGCGGGCCTGCGTTGGATGCAGCTTGGCGGGCTTGGCGAAATCTACGGCGAGTACGCCTGGTACATCCGCGAGGACCGCAAAAAGGACCTCGACCCCGAGCTGATCGAGGGCCGCGGCGCGTACGCCTCGATGAACCTCGCGGCCGGCCCGGTGACGTTCCTCGCCGAAGGGCAGGACTACTACCGTTTCGACTACCCGCACGCCGCCCCGCCGATTCTTGAATTCGAAAAGCAGACCTTCGGCCATCTGCCCGACCGCACCGACATTCTCGGCGCGCGCGGGCTCGCGGAGGTGCTGCTGCCGTTCTGGGAGTCGTCGATCCTCGCGAGCTACTACCACGCGCGCCGGCACGAGACGCCGCCAGACGAGCTCGCCGATCATTACGACCTGGACGCGAGCATCGAATGGGCCGAACACACCTACGGCGGATTCGACATCGTATTCCCGAACGGCGCGCACACCGTCGCGACCGCGGGCTATCGCGAGGAGCCCGAGGGCCGCTGGGTGCATGGGGAGTTTGATTTTTCGTATCCGCTCTTCGGCCGGCACGAGGCGGATCTCGCCGTGCGCGCCAAGGATTTCCACGGCATGGATACGTTTCTTGGCACCGAATACGGATCGTTTTCCGTCGCGCCGGGCTGGCTCTACGGCGGCATCGCCAGCGTCACGCTGCGTTACGAGCGCTCCGACGAGCCGCTCGCGGCGGGCGCGGGCGGCGTCGAGGGCGAAGACGATCCGGATTTCTGGTCGGGCGAGGCGCGCCTTCGCGCCGGCGAGCACGTCGATTTGCGCGCGTTCTACGGGCGCATCAAGGGCGGACTCGTGTGCTCGGGCGGCATCTGCCGCACCGTGCCGCCGTTCGACGGCGCCCAGCTCGACGTGACGCTCAAGTTCTGAACATCCGCGCGAGTGAATCGCGCAAACGGGGGAAAAAATGGCAGATCGATTGAAAAACAAGGTCGCGATCGTCACCGGCGCGAGCCGCGGCATCGGCCAGGCCGTCGCGGAGCGCTTCGCAAAAGAGGGCGCCGCCGTCGCGCTTCTATCGCGCAAGATCGAGGCTCTCGAGCCGGTCGCCGGCGCCATCCGCGCCGCCGGCGGAAAGGCGCTTGCCGTTGCGTGCCACGTCGGGCGCGAGGAGGACATCGTTGCCGCCGTCGACGCCGTGAAAAACGAGTTCGGCCGCGTCGATATTCTCGTCAACAACGCGGCGACGAATCCCGTCTTCGGGCCGGTGATGTTCTCCGACGCCGCGGCGTTCGACAAGATCTTCGAGATCAACGTGCGCGGGCCGTTTCTGCTTTCCAAGGCGCTGCTGCCGACGTTTCAGGAGCATGGCGCGGGCGCGATCGTCAACATCGCCTCCACGGCGGGGATCGAGCCGATGCCGGGCCTTGGCCTCTACTCCGCGAGCAAGTCGGCGCTCATCGGATTGACGCGCGTGTTCGCCGACGAGTGGGCGCCGTTCGGGGTGCGTTGCAATGTCGTGTGCCCGGGCATCATCAAGACGCGATTTTCCAAGGCGCTCTGGGAGTCCGAGGAGATCATGGAAATCGCGCTTTCGCGGCAGAAGTTCAAGCGCCTGGGCGAGGTCGACGACGTCACCGGCGCGGTGCTGTTTTTCGCCTCCGACGACTCCGCGTTCATCACCGGCGAGACGCTCGTCGTCGACGGCGGCGCCGTCCACGGTTGACGCGCGCATGAACGCGACCGCGCCGGAGATCCGCACGATCGTCGGCGCGATCCTCGACGCCCGCGCGCGCCGCGCGTGGAATGCGGCGGTCGGCAAATATTCGCCGGCGGCGGTCAATATCCGTCTCGCGCCGCCGCTTCCAGAAAACGCGCTTGCGATCATCGACGGCGCCGTTTCCGCGACAAACGACGCCGGCGAGATCGCGCGTCTCGCCGCACTACGCACGCGCGTGGCGCTCCTTGCGATGGACCGCGCAAGCGCGGCGCACGACGCGCGCATCCGGCGATACGTCACGGAGGGAGGCGAGGGCGAGCCGATCGCCGGGCTTCGCGCCAAGCTCGCCGCCGAGCCCGACGCGGCGGTGCGTCGAGCGATCTTCCGAAAGCTCGTGCCGGCGTATCGCGAGATCAACCCGCTGCTGTTCGAGCGCATCGCCGTGCGCCGTGCCGCGGCGCGAAAGGCCGGGTATGCGGATGCCGCGTCGCTCTTTGCGCCGCTCGGACGCGCGATCGACGAGACGACCAAAAACGGGGCGCGCGCGTTTCTCAACGCGACCGACGCGGACTACAAACACGCTCTCGCCGACGCGGCGGCGATGCAGCTTGGCCTGCCGGCGGGGCAGGTGCGTCGCGCGGATATTCCGTTTCTGCTGTCCGGTCCGACGTTCGCGCACGACTTCGCGCGCGATGTGCAGTTCGCGCTGCTCGATCGCGTGCTCGCGCGGATCGGCGCGTCGCGCGAAGGCGTGCGGTACGAGGCGCGCACGGACACGCGCGAGCCGTCGGCCGCGGCGTGTTACGCGATCGACGCGCCGTCGTATGTGCGCGTCGCCTACGTGCCCGCGGACGGTCCCGACGCGACGCAGGCTCTTTTCCACGAAACCGGCCACGCGCTTTTCGCCCGCGCGATGACGGCGGACCAGGCAGCCGGCGCGCCGTTTGCCCCCGCGATCGCGACGGAGACGGCGGCGTTCCTGCTCGACGGCGTGGTGCGCCACCCGGCGTTCGTCGAATGGGCGGGCCTTCTCGCCGGCCCGCCCGCGCGCGACTACGAGCGTTTCATGGAATTCGTGCGCCTCTATCTGCCGCGCCGCTTCGCCGCGAAGGTTCTGTTCGCCGCGGCGATCGCGGAGGAGACATTCGACGGCGTTGATGCGCTGCTAGAAACCGGCCGTGCGCTGTTTTCCCGCGCGTACGCCGTCGACCTGACGCACGACGAAGCGGCCGGCGGCCTGTTCGACATCGCCCCGCAGCTCTATGACGTGGCGTACTGGCGAGCGTGGCGCCGCGCCGAAGTGATCACCGGCGACGCGTCCGACAACCCCTGGTTCACGCGGCCCGACGCGCCGGAGATTTTACGCGCGACGAATATTCGCAGGTGAATTCGCGCGTAGGCGCGATATAATCGAATTTATGGGCTGCGGCACGGAGAACGAAACAAATTTATCGACGCTCGGGGATCGTCCGGATTGCGAGCTTTGCAAAAGGCAAACCAACGATCCGCACGATTCCGATTCCGTTACCCGTCGCATTCTTGCGGCTGCAATAATTTTTTTCGTCGCGCTAAGCACTCTCTATTGGGCGCGTGGCAAGGAAAAGACGCCCAAAATATTTGAATCTGCGAACGGCGTTCGCGCGGCGATCACTCACAACGCATTTGATCGGAAGTCGCCGGAATTTGCCGAAATCATGCGATTGTCGTCGATGCCAAAAGTCGCAGACCACGAGGAAACAGACTCCGCGCTATACGAAGATTTGCTCGATCAGGCCATCAAGAATCCCGAACAATACATCCCGTTACTGCACGAGAAGATCCGACGTAGAAACGATGCTCTGGAAGTGGGACGGGCGGCTATCGCGCTTGGAGTGGTCGGTAACGAGGACAGCGTTACCACACTTCTTGATTATGTCGGGGCGATAGGGACATCCCCGCAAGACGGGCGCCAAACATGGGGAGTTTTGCAGGCCGCGCGCGCGATCGCACTATTAACGCGGAAGAATGACGCCCGTGCGAAGGAGTTTGCTCGTCGGTGCCTTGAGGGGCGTCTAATGTGGGAAAGCGTGTCATCCAAGCCGTATCTTTCGGCGGAAATTCCGCGTTTCATGGCGGGCCATTGTGCTCAAGGACTAGGCGAATTAGGGACGCTGGACGCCTATCTCCTGTTGAAAAATCAGAGGTACAACAACGACGAGGCCATGGCCTCGAACATCGTGGCGCGGACCGTCGGCGTCGAGCGCTTTATTCGATCGAAATACACGCAAGCCGAATACCTGGATGCGGTCATGAAAAAGGAATTCCCCAGCCGGATACGATGCTCTTATTTTTTTCATAACAGAGGCAATTCTCACGAGCAGATCGTCAAGAAATTCGCCGACGGTGATCGATCGGCCGAAGTCATCGTCGCGATGGGTATCGCCGCGAAAAATTCACCGGCGATTCGAATACACTTCGAATTGCTGAAATCGATGCTCATTGATTTGAAAATCAGAGCCCCGGAGGACGTCCGCCGCGCCAAAGCACTGGCATACGCGATCGGGTTCGTTGCTCTTCGAGATCAATACGCTGGTTCCGACGAAGGACAAATTGACGATTTCGTTGACGATGAGGCACGGCGAATTCTGAAGTTGGCCAGCGATACAAAATTTTGGAGTCTGTACGTAAGTTCAAATTTGCTTGATCAACATATAGACGCAATTACGCAAGAATTGGCGGAAGTTGCGCGCACGTCCCGATATCTAGCCGGTGACCAACTTGAGGACGGCCATGTTCGAATTGCAAAGAAAGTCGACGGAAGTATTTTTGCGTCGACAAGAGGTAACCGCGGGAGATTGCTACCCGGCTATTTCCCGAATATGTGCGGCTATGTCCAGGACGACCTCGGGCTTTGATAGGCCTGTTGAACGAACCCGATCCCCCGCACGCTGGAAAGGCTCTCCTAAAAATCCCGCCGTGCTTCCGTGCCCTCCGCGCTCTCCGCGTCTCCGCATGAGGCAAAAACCCTGATTGCGCGGGAAGTCAAGATCGCGCCCTGGAAGGGCGCTCCTACTGCCAGCTCGGGAATCGAGCCTCTGTTATTTCTACTTTTTCTGGCGGCAAATCCGGGCCGTAGCGCCGATGACACAACGCTGTTGCGGCGACGCAACACTGTGTCGAAATCGCCTTGGGGATTATTTAAGCGAATAATTAGGGATAAGCACTTAAGTATTTGAAAACACGTGAATAAATCCTGTGACTTATCCGCAGCGGACTGGGGCCGTTTTCGGCACGACGCTTGCTCTTTTCCGGGGCCGTTGCCGCGCGTTTTGGCGCGGCCGGTTTCGGGTGTCCATTTTATAAGCGTGGGGTCTGTCGGAAAAATGAGTTATCAGCACACCATCGGAAAAACGGTCAGCGTCGAGAATGTCGGCCTTCATACGGGCCGTCTGATCAAACTGGCGCTCAAGCCCGCGCCCGCCAATCACGGCGTCCGCTTCGTGCGCACCGATCTCGCCGGCCGGCCGTCCGTCGTCGCCGGGCCGGAGTCCGTGACCGGCACGAGCTTCGCCACGACGATCTCCGGGCGCGATTTCATAGTCTCCACCGTCGAGCACCTCATGTCCGCGCTCGTCGGCCTGGGGATCGACAACGTGATCGCCGAGGTGTCGGGCGAGGAAATCCCGATTCTGGACGGCTCGAGCCGCGCGATTGTGCAGCTCATCCAGTCCGCGGGCCTCGTCGAGCAACCCGCGCCGCGCCGCTACCTCAGGATCACGCGCCCGGTCGCGCTGTACGAGGAAGGCAAATCCGCGGTACTCAAGCCTCACGACGGCTTCGCGATCGATTTTGAGATCGAGTTCGATCACCCGGTAATAAAAAAGCAGCGGATGGAACTCGAATTGACCCCGGAGACGTACGTCCGCGAGATCGCCTCCGCGCGCACGTTCGGCTTCCTGTCCGAGATCCAGACGCTCAAGGCCAACGGCTTCGCGGCCGGCGGGAGTCTCGACAACGCGATCGTGCTCGGCCCCGGCCACGTCCTGAACGACGGCGGCCTGCGTTACGCGGACGAGTTCGTGCGCCACAAGATTCTCGACGCCGTCGGCGATCTTTTCCTTGCGGGCATGCCGATCCTCGGCAAGCTCGAGGCAAAAAAATCCGGCCACGGCCTTAACAACCGCCTGGCGCGCAAGCTCATGAACGAGCGCTCCTCCTGGGAGATTGTCGAACTTGCCGAGCCGCCCGCCGCGGCGTGGCCGTATCCGTACGGCGCGGCCGCATCGCTCCGCTAGAACAACGGCCGCGTCCTTCACCTTGGAGCGAAGCGCGTTTCCGATACCTCCTTCAGGCATTCACGGCCCGGCTCTTCCGGGCTGTTTTTTTTTTGGCGGGCGCCTGATCGCACGAAGTCGTGCCGTCCGCCACGGGCGCTTTGACTTCGCCCTCCCTTTCTGATTTTATCGCGCACCCGAAACGGGTTTTCGGCGCGATTCCACGGACTTCAAGGACGATCCGCCCTTATGCGATGGATCCGATTCCTCATGGTCGCCACGCTTGCGTTCGCGCTTTCGGGCTGCGGTTCGCTCGTCACGCGATGGGCTGACAATCTCCAGGGGGCGGTGCTCGAGCACGACGACCCCGCGATGGTCGCCGGCGGTCTGCCCGCCTACCTGCTCATGCTCGACGGCGTCATCAAGGGCGATCCCGAAAACGAGGACGCGCTCTACGCCGCCGCGCGTCTTTACACCGCCTACAATTCCGCGTTCGTCATTGACGAAAACCCCGAACGCGCCCGCGTGCTGGCCGAACGTGCGTTCGACTACGCCGTGCGCGGCGCGTCGGAGGATTACGACTGCTTCGCCGCGCATCACGACGGACCGTTTTCGGCATTCGAGCCGTGTGCGGGGGAGTTCGAGGATCGGGACGACATCGGCGCGCTGTCGGTCGTCATTGGCGCGTGGGCCGGTTATATCCAGACGCACTCCGGCGACTGGGACGCGATCGCGGACCTCGCGAAGATCCGCCTGCTCGCCGAGCGGATGGTGGCGATCGACGGCGATTACGAGTACGGAAGCCCGCATCTTTATATGGGTGTTCTGCATACCATCGTTCCGCCGGCGCTCGGCGGCGATTTCGAGGCCGGCCGCGCGGAATTTGAGAAGGCGCTTGCGGCCGGGCGCGGCAAATTCGTTCCGGCGTACGTGTATTACGCGCGGCAGGTCGCGTTGCCGCTTGGCGATCGCGAGCTTTATGTGCGCCTGTTGAACAGCGCGCTCGCGACGCCGGCGGACGTCGAACCGCGGTTGACGCTCATCAACACGCTGGCGCGCGCGCAGGCGACGCGGATGCTGGCGCGCCTCGAGGACGACATGCCCGTGGCGATCGACGAGGAAGCCGAACCGGAAGAGGATGTTTCTTTATTGCAGGGGGAAAGCGAATGAAACGCCTGGCCGTTGTTTTTTTGGGATTGACGATTCTTGTTGCGACGCCGCTTCTGGCCGCGAGCATTTCGATGAAGGTGGCGACGCTTTCGCCCGAGGGCACCGCGCTTGCCAAGGCGTTCCACGCGGCGAACGACGAGATCAAGTCGGCCACGGGCGGGCGGGTCGACCTGACGCTCTACCCCGGCGGCGTGCAGGGCTCGGACACCGTCGTGCTGCGCAAGATGAAGGTCGGCCAACTCCACGGCGCGACGTTCACCGCGGGCGGCATTTCGGAGGTCAACCGCGACTTCGGCATCATGAGCCTGCCGTTCCAGTTCCGCTCGTACGACGAGGTGGATTACGTCCGGCCCACGATCGAGCCGATCATCATGAAGGGCATCGAGGATAAGGGGTTCGTGCCGGTCGCGATGATGGAAATCGGCTTCGTCTATATGATGTCGCAGCAGAAGATCAATTCCGTGGACGACCTCAAGGGACGCAAGGTGTGGCAGCCGGAGGGCGATCCCGTCGCCAAGACGGTGTACGCGGAGCTTGGCCTGTCCGGCGTGCCGCTGCCGCTGCCCGATGTGCTCACCGGTCTGCGGACGGGGCTTGTCGACACGTTCGCCAACTCGCCGATCGGCACCGTGACGCTTCAATGGTTCACCAAGGCGAAGTATCTGACCGACTACCCCCTGCTTTACACGTACGGCACGCTCGTCTTTTCCAAGCGCGGCTGGGAGAAGATTCCGGCGCAGGATCGCGAGACGGTTCGCGGCATCCTCAAGAAGCACATGGACGAGATCAACAAGGGCGTGCGTCAATCGAACGCCGAGGCGATGGCGACGCTGAAAAAGCAGGGGATCGAGGTTGTCGCGCCGAATCCTGAGTTCGTGAAGCGCATCGAGGAGGTGGGCGACGCCGCCACGCGCAAGCTCGCCGAGCAGGGAATGTTCTCAAAGGATCTCGAGGCGAAAATCGACAAGCTCGTGGCGGAATACCGCGCGAAGTGATGAGCCCGGAGCGTCCCGCGCCGCGCCCGCTTTCGATCGTTCACCGGGCGGAAGACTATTTTCTCGCTCTGCTTTTGACGGCGATGATCGTGCTGGCCGTCTTGCAGATCGTGCTGCGTAACGGTTTCGACACGGGGCTCTCCTGGATCGATCCGCTGCTGCGGACGCTCGTGCTGTGGGTCGGCCTGCTTGGCGCGGTCGTCGCCACACGCCAGGATCGGCACATCGCGATCGATCTCGTCTCCAAGTTTTTCGCGCCGCGCCGTGCCGCCGTTGTGCGTATCGGGACCGATATTTTCACCTGCGTCGTGTCGGCGCTCGTCGCGTACGCGGGCGTGCGTTTCGTGCGTGACGAGATGGAGGTCGGCAACACGACCTTCGCGGACATCCCGGTCTGGATCACGGAAATCGTCATCCCCTTCGCGTTCGGCGTCATCGCGATCCGGTACGCGCGCTTCGCGGTGATCCACGTCGTGGAGGCCGTGCGCGGCGCGCCGCCGGATGTCGCCGAACCCGACCGCCCCGGCGAGGCGGGCGCCTGATGCCCATCCTGCTCGCCATCGTCGCCGTCGCGGGCGCGCCGCTTTTTGCGGTGATCGCCGCGAGCGCGCTTTCGGGATTCGCGTCCGCGGATATCGACCTGTCCGTCGTCGCGATCGAGATCCACCGCATCACGGGCACGCCGGTGCTGATTGCGATTCCGCTGTTCACCTTCGCGGGCTACCTTCTCGGCGAAACGAAGGCGCCGGGCCGCCTGCTCGAGGTTTCGCGCGCGTTGCTCGGCTGGATGCCCGGCGGCCTGCCGATCGTCGCGCTCATTGCGTGCGCGCTTTTCACGGCGTTCACCGGCGCGTCGGGCGTGACGATCGTGGCGCTCGGCGGCCTGCTGTTTCCCGCGATGCAGCAGGAGGGCTACCGCGAAAATTTCAACCTTGGCCTCATCACCACGTCGGGGAGCCTTGGGCTTTTGTTCGCGCCGGCGATCCCGCTGATTCTCTACGGCATCATCGCCGAGGTGGACGTCGACCGCATGTTCGAGGCGGGCCTGTTGCCGGGCATCCTCATGATCGTGCTGCTCGGTTCGTACAGCGTATATCACGGCGTGCAATCGAAAATTCCGCTCGTGCGGTTTGACGCAAAACGGCTCGGCACCGCGCTGCGTGCCGCCGCGTGGGAGATCCCGCTGCCGTTCGTGGTGCTCGGCGGAATTTACGGCGGCATTTTCGCGGTCAGCGAGGCCGCGGCCGTGACGGCGATGTACGTTCTCCTCGTCGAGGTGTTCGTCTATCGCGAAATGCCGTTTTCGCGCCTGCCGATCGTGATGCGCGATTCCATGGTGCTTGTCGGCGGCATCCTCATTATTCTCGCGGTGTCTTACGCGTCGACGAACTACCTCATCGACGCGCAGGTTCCGATGAGACTCGTCGAGTTCACGAAATCGCACGTGACGAGCCCGCTGACGTTCCTCATGTTGCTCAACCTCTTCCTGCTGGTGCTCGGCTGCATGCTCGACATCTTCTCCGCGATCGTCATCGTGCTGCCGCTGCTCTTGCCGATGGCCGACGAGTTCGGCATCGACCGCATTCACCTGGGCATCATCTTCCTCGCGAACATGCAGATCGGCTATTGCACGCCGCCCGTGGGCATGAATCTGTTTATCGCGAGCTACCGCTTTGACCGGCCGATCCTCCAGCTCTATCGCGCGACGATTCCTTTTCTCGTTATCCTGCTGCTGACGGTCCTCATCATCACGTATTGGCCGGATTTGTCGCTGTTTCTGGTGAATCGATGACGCGCGCGCATCCGTCGGCCGAAACCGCGACGGATGACGGCGCGACACCGCCGGCGGCAAGTGGCGCCGGCCTGATTCCCGGGCGATGGTCGCGCCGGCTTTCCGCAATCAACCTCGCGTTCGCGCTTCTCCTCGCGTTTCTGGTTCTCGCCGTCGCAGCCTCGCGAATCGGCCACAAATTCGAGCTCGAGTTCGAGGAAGGCGATATCTTTCTCACGGCGCTGCGCGTGCTCGACGGCAAGGAGATCTACCCGCACCCGGACGAAGACCCGACATTCGTTCCGCTGCTGTACCCGCCGGGGTACTACTACATTTGCGCGGCGTTCATCGCGATCTTCGGCAAGTCGATCGCCGTATGCCGCGCGGTTTCGTTTGCCGCCGCGCTCGGGCTCGTCGCGCTCGTCTATCTTGTCGGACGGCGGGCCGGCGCGCGCAAAACGCACGCGGCGGCCGCGGCGCTGGCGTTTCTCGCGTTTTATCCCTTGACCGGTTACTGGTACGACCTCGCGCGGCTGGACGCGGTGTTTCTCCTGCTGTCTCTCGCGGCATTCGTGTTGATCGATCGACGCGAGCCGCGCATCGCGCATCTTGCCGGCGCGGGCGCGATGCTCGCCGCCGCGGTGTACACGAAGCAGGTTGCGGTCTTCTACGCGGGCGCGGCCGTCGTCGCGCTTATCTGGAACGACCGCAAGCGCGGTCTCGTTTTTGCCGGCGTCCTTGCGGCTGTCGGGCTTGCGATCGCGGCCGCATACGAGGTCGCCAGCGATGGGCAATTTTCGTTTTACGTCATGAAGGTCGGCGCGTCGCATCAGCTCTATCCAGCGCGCCTCCTGAATCCGTGGCCCGTCCTGCGTGCGTGCGGGCCGCTTGTGCTTGCGGTGGCGCTTATCGCGTTTTTTCGCGCGCGACAAAAACCGTCGAACGGCGAAAGTCGCGAATCATCGCGCGGCGCGCCGATCTGGGTACTCTTTCTCGCGGCGTCGATCCCGTGCGCGATGCTGCCCTGGGCCAAGGCCGGCAACTACCTCAACGATTTCATTCCGATCTTCCTCGCGCTCGCGATCCTCGTCGCGCGCGCGGATCACGACATCGCGCGCCTGTTGCTTCCGGTGCAGTTCGCGTTATGCGTATTCAATCCGTTCGCCCAGATCCCCGACGCGAAGACGATCGACGAGGGAAACAAGTTCATCGCGTCGCTTGCGGCGGAAAAAGGCGAGACGCTGGTGCTCGATCACCCGTATTACGCGTGGCTCGCGGGCAAACCGCTGCATCCCAAGGGGATGTTCATCGCGGAGACGCAAAAGGCGGGGCAGGCGCCGCCGGCCGCGTTGCGCCGGGCGATCGATGAGAGGCATTTTTCTCGCGTACTGGTCGATGTGCGACCGCCGTTCGACGTTTTTTCAAGCGAGATCATGGGGCGCTATCGCACGGAGGGCGAGCTGGTGCTGGCGCCGCGCCCGATGACGGGCACGATCATCTATCCCCGTTACGCGATGTTGCCGTTCGAGACGATCGCGACGGTCGATCTGTCCGCACCGACGCCCGAAGGCTTTGAGCGGGCGGGCGACGAGTTGCATTCCGCGCCGCTGCCCGCCCAGGCGTCGAGCGTGAGCTTTCTGATTGACGGCGACGCCGAGCCGCGCAGCACCGTGTTCCTTGCAAAAAATGACGGCACCGTGCTTTTCAGGACCGCCGGCATCCCCGGCCGGCCGCCGCTTCGCGCAAGATGGGGACTGAACGATTGCGGCGACGCGGGCTGCCGCCTGGTCATCAAGACGCCGATGCAAAAGCACGCCGGCCGCGCCGTCAGCGAATTGCAGATCGAGCGTTAAAGGATATTGAACTTGCCGTAAGCGGCGAAGTGCCGGTCAAACGCGATCGCGTCGCCGATGCCGAGCCGCTCCATCACCGCGAAACTCAGCGCGTCGCAGAAGGAGTATGCTTTGTCGGCGTGTCAGCGAAGGATGGAGACGGCGCGGGCTTCGTCTTCGGGGAGGATGCGTTCGATTTCGAAGACTCGCCTTTCGGCGACTTCCAGAAATGCGATCGCGGTTCGACGCGCTTCGCGCGATCGGCGCAGCAAGACGGCATATGTTTCGAAAACAACCGCGTTCGTCGTTAAGAGCCGCCAACTGCTCGAATCCGCCATCGCGAAAAGCTCGCGCGCCCTGGCATGCTCGGCGTCGTTCGTTAAAAATAGAGCCACAAACCCGCCAGAATCAACGAATACGCGCTTCACGTGTTGTCAGTGTCGCCATGGCCGTCAAGGGCAGCAGCAGCGACGTGCTCGTATTTGTTCGTCGAAATGTCCGTATGGTCCGAATGAAATTTGCCCGCGAGATCCAAAAGTGACTTATATCGGCCGGGGCGAGAAGGTGGCACTTCTTTTTTGCCCTCTTCCGCGAGTCCGCGCGTCAGCGCCTCTTCGATTTTGCGACGCTCGTCGGGCGGCAGTTGCTTGATCTGCTCCAGAATTTCCTCGGCCGTGCTCATGGTGCACCTCTTTCTGCCCGAATTGTAACGCGCCCTGGGGCGATCTCGCCAGTCCCATGTCGCGGGGAACGGGGTGGCGCGGGACGCGCACGCAGGTCAAACCGCGGCCTCTTGCTTCACGCGTTCGAAATGACCAAACTCCTCGCGCGTTTGACGCGGCGTTCAAAACGTCCGCAACTCCCCGTGGATATCATGATCGACTTCAAGAACGACGACAGCGAACCCGATCTCGGCCCGGAACCGGGTTGGGTCGAACTGAACACGCGCCCGCGCAAAAGCGGCGGCAGCCGTTTTCTGACCGGCGACGGGCGTAGCGATCGCTTGCGCATCCATTATTACAAATCGCCCGACAACCTACGCCTTTTCGGCAAGATCTGGTTCGGCCCCGAATCCGAGGGACCGCCCAATCACGCGCACGGCGGCAGCCAGGCCGCGGCGCTCGACGAAGCGATGGGCGCGTCCGCGTGGCTGGCCGGGCAGATCTCGGTCGCCGCGAAAATCTCGGTGAATTTCCGCAACATGCTTCCCCTGGGTTCCGTCGTTCGCGTCGAGGCGCACGTCACGGGCGTCGAAGGCCGACGCGTCTACACGAAAGGCGCGCTGACCGGGCCGGACGGCACGGTTTACTCCGACGGCGAAGGCATCTTCATCCGGATCGGCAAGGAGAAGATCGAGGAGCTCGCCGCGCTGGCCCACTCCGAGGACTGGGGACCGGGCAGCGTCTGACCCATGTCCCGCACTAAAATTTTCCTTGTTTACAATCCTCTCGCGGGCCGCAACGCAAGGCGCCCCACGCGCGTGGATTCGCTTGCCGCCGCCATCGACGGCATCGGTGAAATGGCCGTGACCTCGTCGGCGGACGAGGTGCCGAAGATCGGCGAAAGGATCGTGGCGGCGAAACCCGAGGTCGTCGCGATCTGCGGCGGAGACGGCACGCTGCATCACGCGCTGACGGCCATCATCCGCGCGGCAAGCGGCGAGCTGCCGATGACGGTCCTTCCGCTGGCCGGCGGCACGATGAACACGATCATTCGATCGCTCGGCATGGCCGCGACGGCCGAGAACGCGCTCGCGCGCGTCGCCGCGCGTTTGCTTGACGGGGGCAAACTCGCGTTTCGCAACCGCAACATCATGAACGTGTCCGGACGCTATGCGTTTTTGTTCGGATGCGGCATCGGCGCGAACATGCTGGACCACTACTATCGCGGCCGCTATCGTGGGGGCGCTCAGGCGGTTCAAACGGCATGGCATGCGATCGCGACGGCCGTGACGCGGTCGTCCGGTTACGATGACCTGTTTGCGTCGATTCACGCGAAAGTGACGATGGACCGAAAGACGATCGAAAAAAGGGAGTTCACGACGATCCTCATAGGCACCGTGAAGCACGTCGGTATCGGCGCCCGGCCGCTTTATCGCGCCGAGGAACGCGAGGGGGCGTTCCACGCGATCGTCGCGTCGTTCTCGCCGCTTGCCGCCGCGATGAACGCGCCGCGTACGTTTCTGTCTTTGCCGATGAAAGGGGATGTGGTGGACGATCTGGCCCGGCACGTCCGCATCGAATCCGAAACGCCGTTCCGGTATTTCCTCGATGGCGAGTTTTACGCCGCGTCCCGGCTTAACATCGACCTGGGTCCGGTCGTGCGCGTCGTCGGAGTTTCGTGATGCTGGACAAGCTTTTGCACCGGCTCGACTATTCGGGACTCGAGGACATCGCTCTTGCGCGCGTGGAGCCTTTCGGATTGCACCTGTTCGAAGTGATTTTTTACGCGTTCCTTTTACTGCTGGGTCTTTTTGCCCTGCGTTCGCTATTGCGCGCGCTGGCGATGGTTATCATTCCGCCCAAGCGCGAGCTTTTCACCGAGACGCCGATCGACTTCGACGTCGAGTTCGCGGAGTGCGCCTCGTGCGGGTGGACCGGCGAGGTCCCGGCCTTCCGCCGCCGCTGTCCCAAGTGCGGCTCGACCACGTTGATCTGAGGCTCGCGAATCGTCTCCTCAAAAGAAAACGGCGGCCGTTTCGGGCCGCCGTTTTCGCCATGCGGCGGATGCGATCAGCGGGCCGCGTCGTAATGGATTCGGAGGGCGTCGACGATCAGGCCGCCGCCTTCGCCACCGACGTACAGATTGAAGAGGTCAGGGACCAGATCGTTGACGAACGGGACGTTTTGCGCGCACAGGACGCCGTTGATGAGTGTGCTGGACACGAAGTTGATGAGGTCAAGCACGACGTCGAGCTGGAAGAACGCATTCGCGACGACGGTTTCGCAGTACGTGACATTCGTGCCGTCAAAGACGCTCGGATAGTCGTCGCCCTGCGACAGGCCGAAATCGTAAACGCCGAGCGCCGGGACGCTCGATTTGGATTCGTCGATGTGCTGGAACGTCAGGAATGCGCCGCCGTCGAAATTCATCGAGGCGAAAAGCCGCACGTAGATCGTCGAGGGCGCTTGGGGATACGTGATTTCCGTGTCCATGAATGTGAAGGAAAGATCGTCGCCCGCGCTCAGTTGGACCGCATGGCCCGATTCGGCCTTGGAAACGAGCGAGATGATTTCCGCGTTCGCGTCGCCGTCCTCGACGACCGTCCACGGCGCGCCGGGGTCGTTGCCGACGGTGTCGTCCTCGAAATCCTCAGCAAAGGTCTCCGTGCCGGGTAGATCATCGTCATCATCATCGTCGTCATCGTCGTCGTCATCGCCGCCGGTGTCGTCGTCATCATCGTCATCATCGTCATCATCATCATCGGCGTCGTCGTCATCATCGGCGTCGTCGTCGTCGCCCGCGGCGTCGTCGTCACCGGCGTCGTCGTCATCATCGTCATCGTCGTCGTCGCCGCAACCGCAGCCAATCGTCGCGGTCGCGGCCACGAATAAGACGCAAACAAGTAAGACCGAAAAAAGCGCTCTGATCGTCATTGATACGTCCTCCATCGGTGTTCATTCGCCACACGCCTTCAGCGAATTTGCGAGGGATATTCGTATTTTTCAACGCATGAAAACAAGGGCGGCGGGGCCGGAAGCGGATCGCCGGAAATGCGCGAACGGTTATTGGCGACCGCTGCCGCTTACTGCGCGCGCGGCGGGCGGATCAGAACGAAACGTTCAGATAAAGGCTCGTGAGCGACGGGTCCCACTCGAAGGGACTGTCGATCATCGGCGTCACGTCGAACTCGTCCTGCGACTGCGCGACGCGGTCCAGATCGTCGCCCTCGAAGGTCGAAAGCAACGATTTCTGCGGATCGGCGCTCATGCGGACGCCGCCGCGGATCGGGTGATCGCCGATGTGCGTCACCGAAGCGCCGCGGGGGGCATTGAAGGTCGTGTACGGCGCGGTCGGGCTCTCATCGACGAGCGTCGCGGGCAGATGCAGCAGCGTCCACGCACCGGTAGGATCGGGCGTCATCGTGATGGCGTAGAGCGCCGAACGCAGATCGATGATCGCGCCGGAAAACCGCAGGGGCGCCGCCGTCAGCAGCCCGTCAAAAGCGCCGTTCGCCGTGGACCAGGCGACGGTCGTGTGCGGCGCCGGTTCGTCCGCGTAAGCGAGAGCCGGCGAAACGGCGACGGCGACGGCGAGAAGGAATATGGCAAATACGCGCTTCATGACTGCATAAACATAGCCCCGCCGAAAGGGAGCGGCAAGCGTTTTGGTCGGAAAAACGACCGATTTTGTATATTTCCTGTCATGAAAAAACCGTAATTATTTCAAGTAGATACGATCGACACTCGCCGGACGCGCATGGTGCGGAATCGTTGGCCGCAACCAACGTATCGGCACGTATCTTCGGCCACCTGAATTTTGACACGCAAAGCGGTTTTCGGGTTATGCCGACGCAAGAGGCGCGGCATTGGGCAGGATGGACATCATGGACATTATGGACAGTTGACCAACGCCTGTGCGGTTACGATGGCCTTCCAGCCTTCCAGCCTTCCAGCCTTCCAGCCTTCCAGCCTTCCAGCCTTCCAGCCTTCCAGCCTTCCAGCCTTCCAGCCTTCCAGCCTTCCAGCCTTCCAGCCCTCCGGCCTATTCAATCACCAGCAGGCGCTGGCCGCGTTTCACCGCGGAGCCCGGTTTGGGGCCGAGTTCGGCGACCTTGCCGCCCTTGGGCGCTTGAAGCTGATTTTCCATCTTCATCGCCTCCAGCACGACAACGGGCTGGCCCTCGACGACATCGTCGCCTTCCTTGACGAGGTAGCCGATCAGCGTGCCGGGCATGGGCGCGGCGATCTCGAGCTGTCCCGAGG
>JAIOHV010000224.1 GCA_019912885.1 bacterium | reverse complement strand
GTCCCGAGGCGAGCGGCGTGACGCCGGCCGCGGGGGCGGCGACGGTCTGCGGCGCGGCGGCGGTCGATTTCGCCGGCGCGGTGCGTGGCGCGGATGAAGCGCTTGTCACCACGGGCATGCCCTCGCCCTCGACCGCGACATCGAAGACCTCGCCATCGACCGCCACGCGGAACGTGCGCGCGCCGGCGCCAAGACCCGCGCTCCTTGTCCCGCCGGCAACCAGTTCGCCGGCAAGCGCTTTTTTGATCGTCTCGTCCTCGCGTTTGACATCGTCGAGCGAGCGCTTTTTCTCGCCGGGCATCTGATCGGACGTCCCAAGCCGCCAGCGCAGGAACGCCTCGCCCGTGCGCGGGTAAAGGCCGTAGATCAGGATATCGTCGAGCATCGGCTTCTCACCCTTGCCCGCCTCCTTGAACAGCTTTTCGACATGCCGGGTCGCCGCCGGGAGTTCCGGTTCCAGATGATCGCCCGGGCGTCCCGTGATCGGCTTCTCGCCGCGCGGATAGCCCTTCAGACAGACTTTGCGCACAGCCGGGTCGACCGGCGCGGGCGTCTTGCCGTAGAGCCCGTAGCACAGGTCCTTCACCTCGCTCGACACCATCTTGTAGCGGCCCATCAGCACGTTCATGACGGCCTGCGTTCCGACGATCTGGCTTGTCGGCGTGACGAGCGGCGGGTAGCCCAGTTCCTTACGCGCGCGCGGCAGCTCCTCGTACACCTCGTGCAGGCGGTGCAGCGAATCGGCCTGCTTGAGCTGGTTCACCATGTTCGAATACATGCCGCCGGGGATCTGATGGATCAGCACGCCCGTGTCGATCGTCGAGGACTTCGAGGTATCCGAAAAATGGCGGTACTTCGGCCAGATCGCTTCGAGCACCTTGCCGATTTCGGCAATTTTTACGAGGTCGAGCCCCGGCGCACGCTCGTGGCCTTCGAGCGCGACGATGAGCGGCTCCACGGCCGGCTGGCTCGTGCGTTGCGCGAACGGCGCGACGGCGCAATCGAAAACGTCCACACCCGCTTCGGTCGCGCGCAGATACGCCAGCGCGCCCATGCCGGAAGTGAAATGCGTGTGGATCTGGACGGGCAGATTCGTGTGCTTTTTGACAAGGCGTACGAGTAATTCGGCGTCGGCCGGATTGATCATGCCCGCCATGTCCTTGATGCAGATGCTGTCGGCGCCCAGGGCGAGCATCTGTTTGGCCTTGTCGATGTAATACGCCTCGTTGAACACCGGGCCGCCGATGCGCCTTTCGGTGATCGTGTAACAGATGGTGGCCTGGAAATGTTTGCCGACCTTCTTCACCGTCTTGCCGGCGACCTCCAGGTTGCGCGGATCGTTCAGTGCGTCGAAGACACGGAAGATATCGACACCGACCTCCGCGGAATGCTCGACGAAGCGTTTGACGAGATCGTCCGCGTAATTGCGGTAGCCGACGAGATTCTGTCCGCGCAAAAGCATCTGGAACGGCGTTTTGGGCGCGACCTTCTTCAGCTCGCGCAGCCGGTCGAACGGATTTTCCTGCAGGTAGCGGTGCATCACGTCGAAGGTCGCGCCGCCCCAGACTTCAAGCGAGTGGAAGCCGATTTCGTCGAGCATCGCCGCCGCCTCGAGCATGTCCTCGGTGCGCATGCGCGTGGCGACAAGGCTCTGATGCCCGTCACGCAGCGTGGTATCGGTGATGCGGACCGCGGCCGGGCCTTTCGCCGCGGTCGCCTTGGCCGCGCGCGCGGGTTTGGCTGCCTTCGCCTTGCCTGTCGGTTTTGTCGCCATGGATCCTTGTCCTTTCCGCTCGCAGACCCGCTCCCTGATGGTCGCGGTTCCTTGTCGCACCGTAGACCCGCTCCCTGATGGTCGCGGTTCCTTGTCGCGCCGTAGACCCGCTCCCTGACGGTCGCGGTTCCAATTTTTCGCTTCCGCTAACGCAGCGCGCGGCGCTGCATAAGCAGTCGGTTCGCCATCGTTTCGACGCGGGCGGATTGCCCCCACGCCGTCTGTGAAATAATACGTGGCGCCGCCGGACGCCTTTCCTCGGCGAGCACGACGGACACCGCCGCGATCGCCGCGGCGATCTTTCGGCGCCGGCGCGTATCGGAACCCGCGTCGGCCGATGTTCGTGTATGCGGGCTCATACGGGGATGTTGCCGTGCTTTTTGGGCGGACGGACTTCGCGCTTGGTCGAAAGCGCGTCGAGCGCGCCGACGAGCACCGTGCGCGTGTCACGCGGGGAGATCACCGTGTCCACGTATCCGCGCGAGGCGGCGACGTACGGCGAATAGAACGCGTCGCGGTATTCGGCGAGCTTTTCGGCGCGCGCGGCCTTGGCGTCCTTGGCCGCCTTGATGTCGCGCGCGTAGAGGATCTCCACCGCGCCCTCGGCGCCCATCACGGCGATCTCCGCGCTCGGCCAGGCGACGACGAAATCCGCGCCCTGATGTTTGGAGCACATCGCCAGGTAGCTGCCCCCGTAATCCTTGCGCACGATGAGCGTGAGCTTGGGGACCGTCGCCTCGCTGTAGCACCACAGCATCTTCGCGCCGTGCCGGATGATGCCCATGTGCTCCTGATCGACGCCCGGCAAAAAGCCCGGTACGTCCACGATGGTCAGTAGCGGGATGTTGAACGCGTCGCAGAAGCGAATGAAGCGCGTCGATTTGTCCGATGCGTTCACATCAAGGCACCCGGCCTGCACGAGAGGCTGATTGGCGATGATGCCGACGACGCGCCCGCCAAGCCTCGCGAAGGCGGTGATGATGTTTTGCGCCCAGCCGGCGTGGACTTCCAGCACGGAGTCCGCGTCGGCGATCTCGGCGATCACCGCGTGCATGTCGAAGCCCTCGCGCTCGCTTTCCGGGATGATCGCGTCAAGCGCGGGGCAGGGGCGGTCGGCGGGGTCATCCGTATCGCCGATCGGCGGGTCTTCCATGTTGTTTTGCGGCAGGTACGCGAGCAGCCGGCGGATCGTCTCGATGCTCTCGGCATCCGAATCGCACGCGAAGTGCGACACGCCCGAAACCGTCGCGTGGATATCCGCGCCGCCCAGGCCCTCCATGTCGATCTCCTCGCCGGTCACCTGCGAGATGACGCGCGGCCCGGTGATGAACATGTGCGCGGTCTTGCGCGTCATGAACACGAAGTCCGTCATGGCGGGCGAATAAACGGCGCCGCCCGCGCACGGTCCCATGATCGCAGAAATCTGCGGGATCACGCCGGAAGCGGCCGAATTGCGGAAGAAGATCTCGCCGTAGCCCGCGAGCGCGTCCACGCCCTCCTGGATGCGCGCGCCGCCGGAATCGTTGAAACCGACGACCGGCGCGCCGCTTTTAAGCGCGAGGTCGAGCACCTTGCAGATCTTTTTCGCGTGCATCTCGCCGAGCGTGCCGCCCTGCGAGGTGAAATCCTGCGAGAAGGAATAGACGAGCCGGCCGTTTACGCGCCCGAATCCGGTCACGACGGCATCCGCGGGAATGTCCTTGTCCGCCATGCCGAAAAACGTGCCGCGATGCGTGACGAAGGCATCAAGCTCGGTGAAGGCGCCGTCGTCGAACAAGAGCGCGAGGCGCTCGCGCGCGTTCAGCTTGCCGCGATCCTTCTGCGCCGCGACGCGCTCGGCGCCGCCCATCTCACGGATCTGGCGTAGTTTATCGAGGAATTCCCGATGCTTGTCGGCGCTCGGCACGTAACGCGTCTCCTTTTGGGGCCCAAGGCGGGGCACCTCTTTTAGCATCGGCAGGCGCGGCGGGCAACGCGCGTGGCCCGCGGGAGCCCATCGTCCGACGCCGCGCGTGTTATACGCACGAGGTCGATTCGCGAGCCATAACTCCCGAGCGATTCGGCCGCGAGTCCGGCGCGATTTGTCACGGAATTCTCACGTTTTTCTTGACCCGGCGGTCAGGTCGGCTAAAATCGACAAAATGGTCCGAAATAGGATCGTCCCGGTCCTATTTCGGCCTTTCTTGATGGAACGGAGCCGTCGAAATGAAGCGCGATCTGGCGCGCATGGAAAGCGAAACGCACGACGTTCTCGTCATCGGCGGGGGCATCGTCGGGGCGGCGGTGGCGCACGACGCCGCGCTACGCGGATTTTCGGTGGCGCTCGTGGAGCGCGACGATTTCTGCGGCGCGACAAGTGCCGCGAACGCGAAGATCATCCACGGCGGGTTCCGCTATCTCGGCCAGCTCGACGCGGCGCACGTCAAGCAATTCGTCCGCGAGCGCCGCGCGCTCGAGACCATCGCGCCGCATCTGGTCGAGCCGGTGCGTTTTGTCCTGCCGATCTTCAAGGACGGCGCACTCGGCGCGTTTTTCACACGCGTGGAGATGACGATCTACGACCGCCTCTCGGGCGACAAGGCGCGCCTTGACGATCTCGATCGCCGACTCTCGCAAGGATACTTCGTCGAGCGCGACGAGATCCGCGTGATGGAGCCGCATCTCGATTCCGAAATGCTCGATGGCGCGATCGTCTATCAGGAATGCCGCGTCTGGAGCCCCGAGCGCCTGGTGCTCGAATTTCTTGCCGCGGCCTGCGGCAATCGCGCGCACGTGGCGAATTACGCCGAGGTCAAGGAACTGCTCGTCGAGAGCAAGACGATCAAGGGCGCGCGCGTGATCGATCGCCTGACCGGCGGCGCGCACGACGTCAAGGCCCGCGTCACGATCAACTGCGCGGGGCCGTTCGCGGATGACATTCTCGATCTGGCGAACGCCGTCGGCGACGTCGAAACCGGATATTCGCAAGGCCTCAACGTCATCACCCGGGCGGTAACGTCGGGCCATGGGGTCACGACGCGCACGCCCGACGGCCGGCCGCTTTTCGTGGTGCCCTGGCGCGGGATGTCCGTCATCGGAACGCACGACATGCCGCTTGTCGACGGCGTTTCGTCCTTCCGCGTGACGCCCAACGACGTGCATCGCCTGCTGACGGACCTGCACACGGCGCTGCCGATGATGGACGTGTCGATCAACGACGTGACCTGGGCCTTCGGGGGCGTGCGTCCAACGGTGACGCCAAGCGGCAAGGCTCGCGGCCGATACGCCGTCGTCGATCATCGCGCGAACATGGGGCCGCACGGTTTCCTGACGGCGCTCGGCGGTGACTTCACAAACAGCCGCGCCCT
>JAIOHV010000223.1 GCA_019912885.1 bacterium | reverse complement strand
CGGCGAGCACATGCTCGCCGATGGTGGACTGATTCAGGCCAAGCGCGTCCCCAATGTCGCGGTAGCTTTTGCCGTCCACGAAGTGCATCGCGAGGATGCGGATCTGCTTGCCCGTCAGGCCGGGGATGCGGCGCAGATCCTCGATCTCCACGGCGTCGCGCACGAGATCGCGCATCGCGTCGGCGCCGCGCCGCCGGGAAACGCGCGCGATGCCATCAGGCGCCATCAACACCTCCTCCCCGCGCAGGTGACGCATGTCCTGGGACGCACGGCGTTCCATGAGCGCGCAAAGCGAGCGGCAGGTGGGACGGGACGGGCACGAAAGGCAGGTCGTCGGTGCGTTCATTTTTTTCTCCTTGCGGTTGGTTTTCCGGGCACCTGGCGAATAATTTTCTCGAGCCCATTTTTCGTGCGCGACGGAATTTGGAGCAAGCCGCAAATGGCGACCGCTTGCGGCAATGCGCGTCAGATGAAGTCGGGGAGGCCGAAAGGCCGAAAGGCTGGAAGGCTGGGAGGCTGAAAGGTCATCGCAGGAATTGAAATAGTCTGAAAGTCTGGGAGTCTGAAAGTCTGGAAGATCGTCACGGGCGCTGACTGCTGACCACCGACCGCTGACCACTGACCGCTAGCCACTGCCCGCTCACCACCGAATCGGCTCGGCAAACGCTTTCTTCAAACGTCCACGATGTCCATACGGTCCATCGTGTCCATTGTGTCCATCGCCGATCCGCGATCGCGCTTGCGTGCGGCTTTGTCGATTTCACGCAGCCTGGATGCTAATATTCCAAGGATGTTGCGGATTCAGAGCGAAGACGAGAGGGAGCCTTCGGCCGGACCCGATCCCAAGCGGGCGATCGTGATCCGGAATCTGACGAAGGACTATCACATCTATTCACGGCGCGGGCAGAAGTTTAAGGAAGTGCTCGCCTTCGGGACGAAGGATTTCCACGACCGCAAGCGCGCGCTCTACGACGTGACGCTCGACATTGCGCGCGGCGAGTGCCTGGGCGTCATCGGCGACAACGGATCGGGCAAGAGCACACTGCTCAAGATCCTCGCGGGCACGACGTACGCCACCGCCGGCGAGGTTTCGGTGCAGGGCGTCGTGAGCTACATCCTCGATCCATCCACCGGGTTCAACCGCGACCTTTCCGGCCACGAAAACATCCGCACCAAGTGCGGGCTGCTCGGCGTGCCGCCGGCTCATATCAAGGAGCTGTACCCGAAGATCATCGAGTTCTCGGGCCTCGGCGACCGCATCTGGCATCCGTACAAGACCTACTCCGCGGGCATGCAGGTGCGCCTCGGGTTTTCGATCGCCGTGCACGTGCCGTTCGATGTGTTGATCGTCGACGAGGTGCTCTCGGTCGGCGACTTCCTGTTTCAACGCAAGTGCGTCAAGGCGATCCGCGAGTTTCGCAAGCTGAACAAGACGATCATCGTGACAAGCCACAGCCTCTCCGAGGTATCGAGCTACTGCGACCGCCTCCTCCTTCTGCGCGACGGCAACATGATGGCGCTCGGCGGAACGGAATCCGTCATCAAGGAGTACATGGAGGCCTGCGAGCGCGCATGGAACGTCATCGAGTCGCCGATGCTCGACGACAAGGTGCTCAATCCCTCGACCGACCGCGTCGAGGGCGCAAACATCACGGGCATAACGGTGCTGGGGACCGACGGGAAGGACCACGAGGAATACGAAACGGGCGAGCCGATCGAAGTCCGCTTGCAGGTGAACACGCACGGCACGCTTGTCGATCCGTGCTACCGCGTGCAATTCGTGCGTAACGACGGACTTGTGGTGTCCGGGATGAACAACCACCGGCTGAACATCCGGTTCCCGTCGGTCGCCGGGCCGCACGAGGTCGTCTTCCGTTTTCCGAAACTCAATCTGCTGGCCGGCGACTACTACCTGAACGTCGGCGTGTGGCCCGACGAATACCAGAGCTGGGTCTCGCGCACGCCGTATGACATCCACGAATTCAAACGCGTCGTCCGCGTGCGGCAGGAT
Source organism: bacterium (assembly GCA_019912885.1). Lineage (NCBI taxonomy): Bacteria > bacterium. Next base: position 7,578 of record JAIOHV010000223.1, on the reverse strand, counting down.
CGCCGCCACGGGGGCGGCCTCGTGCACAATCCATGCGAAATCCGCTTGACGAAACCGTAAGCCCGATCCTCGCGGCCAAGCGCGCCAACCGCCTGCTCGCGGACCAGGAGCGCAACGACCGCAAGGTGGAGCTTCGAAGCTGGCCGCTTCAGGTGCAGGTCGAGCCGACCAATCGCTGCAACCTCGCGTGCGATTCCTGCGCGCGCAACTATTACGACGGCCGGCTAAACCCCGCGGGCGATTTCGAGCCGCTGCGTTTTTATCCGCACATCGACGAGCTGTTCGGCCGCGCCGAACGCGTGCTGCTCGGCGGCTACGGCGAGCCTCTTTTGGGCACGCACGCCGAGGCGATCGTGCGCCTGGCGAAAAGCCATGAGGCCGCCGTCGAGATCATCAACAACGGCACGACGATGACGCAAGGCTGGATCGAGCTTTGCCGCGAGCTGTCGGTCGATCGCGTGCTGTTTTCCATCGACGGCGCCACCGACGAGCGCATGCGCGAGCTGCGCGGCGTGGGGCTCGACAAGCTGCTGCACCGCGCGCGTCTTTTGCGCGACCGGGCGCCGGGCACGTCGCTCGCCTTCAACGTCACCGTCTCGCGACGCAATCTCGACGACATCCCGCGCCTCGTGGAGATCGCGGCGGATGTCGGCATCGCGGACGTGTTCGTGATGCACCAGAAGCTCTACCACCGCCGGCACGCGCGCGACTCCGCGTTGCGCGAGCCCGAACGCCTGGCCGCGCGCTTCGACGAGGCGGCGTGGCTTGGCCAATCCAAGCAGGTCGCCGTTCACCTGCCCCCGACCGGCGGCGTGCACGAGTGCTTCCAGCCGCTCGAATTGATGATGATCCGCCACGACGGAGAGGCGTTCGCGTGCTGCTCCGCGGCGTTTCAAGGCGGAAAGCACCCCCGCGTCTACCTCGGCCGCCTGGGCGAAAAAGACCCGCCGACGCTCTGGAACGCGAAAGAGGCCATGAACGCCCGCCGCCGCATCCACGGCCTGCCCTACGGCCCGGGCCCCTGCGACAATTGCGGATTCCGCGTCTTCACCCCGCAGGCGATGGAGCGCTACCGGAACTGGTAGAAGTGTCAGGGCCGCAAACGAAGTCACGCCGAAGCTTTAGCGAAGGCGGACGGAGTGCGCGGTCGATACCGCCCCGGCATCGCCGCGCCGTCGCATTGTCAGGGCCGCAAACGAAGTCACGCCGAAGCTTTAGCGAAGGCGGACGGAGTGCGCGGTCGATACCGCCCCGGCATCGCCGCGCCGTCGCATTGTCAAGGCCGCAAACGAAGTCGCGCCGAAGCTTTAGCGAAGGCGGACGGAGTGCGCGGTCGATACCGCCCCGGCATCGCCGCGCCGTCGCATTGTCAAGGCCGCAAACGAAGTCACGCCGAAGCTTTAGCGAAGGCGGACGGAGTGCGCGGTCGATACCGCCCCGGCCAAAATCGCGTTCACTCCGACGCGGAACCGACCGCGCACTTCGCTTCGCTTCCTTCACTTCGCTCAGGACTTGCGGCCCTGACATCGCCACGTTGCGCCCGACTCACACCCCGCACCCATCCGTCGCGTCGACGCCCGCGTCGTCCTCGCTCTCGTTCGGCGGGGTGTCGCCTTCGCCGTCCGGACCGGGATCCCAGTAATCGCCGCCGCCATCGTCGTCGGGCTTGGCATCGTCGCCGGCGTCGTCGTCTGAAATATCGTCGTCAAAAACGTCGTCAGAGTCATCGTCGAAATCGTCGTCGTCATGCGGCGGAAGCGATGTCGTGGTGGGTTTCGTGGTCGATGTCGTCGTACCGGGCTGCGTTGTGGTCGTGCCCGGCTCGGTCGTGGTCGTCGTACCCGGCGCGGTGGTCGTTGTTGTCGGCGGCGTTGTCGTGGTGGTGCTGACGGCGTACGTGATGTAGAGCGCGAAAGAATGGAAAGTGCCCGTGTCCTGCGCCAGGCGATCGCACACGCCAAGTTCCCACCAGCCCTGCGCGCTCGTCCCGTTGATGACGGAAAGGTCGTCGCCGCCGATCGTGGAATACGGATGAAATTCGCGATTGGCGTACGACTTCACCGTGTCGTTGAAACCGTCGTTCGGCACGCCCGACGACTGTTGGTTGAACGTCCCGTACAAGTTGTTCGCCCCGTCCGGCGGAACCACGTCGTCGTAAAACAGATTGATCGCCGCGGACGCCGGCGGCTGAAGGCGGATCACGAGGTCATCGCGATAGGTGTGCGAGATCAGGATGCCGACGTTGACGTCGGTGACGATGACGTTATCCGGCACGTAGATGCTGCCGGTCGTTGCGCTGGGACAATCGGCATCCGGGATCGAAACTTCGGGCTTCGTCTCGTAGAAGAGGTTTTGCGCAAGCGCGTTCAAGGGCGCGAGCATCACCGCCGCGACGGCCATCGCCGCCGCGCCCGCGCCGATCCGGACCGTGCGCCTCATCCGAATCCCCCCATAAACGCAACGCCCGCTTGATGGCGGGCGCCGCGCGAAGAAAATGTCGTTTCGGCGATCCGAAATCCGCGATCCGAAATCCGAAAACCGTCCTTGGGATTCACTCGAAACTCGACACTCGCAATTCGACACTCATCAATGCGTCAACGTGACCTGATCGAACGTGACGCCGTCCACGTCGATCGCGTCGAGCGTCATCACCTTGTCCGCCACGTTCACGGAAACAAAGTGATGCCGCGACTCGTACACGACGATGTGCGCGATGTCCTGCTGAAATGAATCGAGCCCGGATCCGGCGCCGCCGGAGATGATGTGCAGGACGTCGTTCAGCGTGCCGCGCTCGTAGTCGTGCGTGTGGCCCTGGAAGAACACGTCCACCCCGTACTGCTCAAACAGCGGCACGAGGCTGGTGCGCATCAGCGGCTCGCCGTTGTAGCCCGCGTTGTCCCAGCCTTCCGAATACGGCGGATGATGCGCGAACGCGACGATCCACTCCGCGGCCTGCGCCTCGGCCGATTGAAGCACGCCTTCGACCCAGTTGTATTGGCCGGTGCCCGGCAGATACAGCTTGTTCGTGTTCAGCGCGATGAACAGCGTGTTGCCGTAGGTGAACGAATAGAAGCCCGTGCCGTTGCCGGGATACGGCAGCACGTCGTAGAAATACGGCGACTCGCCCTCGTGATTGCCGATCGAAACGAACACCGGCGCGCTCGCCAAAAGCTCCTCCGACGGGCCGAAGAACTGGGAGTCGTATTCGTCGCGGTTCCAGCCGTTGTTGACGATGTCGCCGACGTTCAAAAGGATATCGGGCGCCGTCGTGAAGGTCTCGTCCGCGACCGCCTTGGCCATCGCCGGGTTCGAGCGGTTGTCGCCGAGCACCGCGAACGAAAACGGCGAGTCGTCGTCCGGCGCGGTGACAAACGAATACGTGTCGCTCACGGCATCGTCGCACGCCTTGACGCGGTAATAAAAACGCGTTCCCGGCGAAAGGCCGTCGAGCGTGACGTGGTGCGAGGAAACGAGCGTATCCTCGACGAAGACGTCGCCGAGCGATTCGGTCGTGCCGTATTCGATCGTCGAATCGCCGCGCCGGTTCGTCTTCCATAGCATCTCCACGCTCGTCGGCGTCACGCCGATCATGTACGGCGCGCGCGTGATGCTCGTCGCGTCGCACGTCAGCGTGGAAACGTCGTCGTCGCCGGTGTCGTCGTCGCCGGTGTCGTCGTCGCCGGTATCGTCGTCGCCGGTATCGTCGTCCGAGGCATCGTCATCGTCTCCGGTATCGTCGTCGTCCGCGTCGTCGTCACCGGACGTATCGTCATCGTCATCCATGTCGTCGTCATCATCGCCGCCGGTGAAATCGTCGTCGGATTCCGTGTCGTCGTCGGCGTCGTCGTCTTCGCGATCGTCGTCATCGTCGTCGTCGTCGCCGCACCCGGGCGCGACGGCGACCATCGACGCAAACGTGAACACGAGCGCGAAGGCAAAAACGAATCGCAAGTTAGCTAACTTCATAAAATTTTCCCCGTTTCCCGAAGATTCCGCAAAATCGAACGCATAATTATACGGAACCCCCGCGCGGCATTCAATTGGTGCCCGCGCGCCCGGGGAACCCCGGTCAGGCCGAATCGCCGCCCGTCGCTTCGCCGCCGCCGGTCAGGGCGTACAGGACCGGCAGCACGAGCAGCGTCGCCACGGTGGACGTGACGATGCCGCCGATCACCACGGTCGCCAGCGGCTGCTGAACCTCCGCGCCCACGCCCGTGTTCAGCGCCATGGGCACAAATCCCAGCGCGGCGACAAGGGCGGTCATCAGCACCGGACGCACCCGCGTCAAGGCGGCTTCGCGGACGGCGCCCGCAAGCGGCATCCCGCCGGATATCAACTGACGGATGTGCGAAACCAGCACCATGTCGCCGAACACCGAGATGCCCGAAAGCGCGACGAATCCCACGCCCGCGGAGATCGTGAACGGCATATCCCGGATAATCAGCGCGGCCACGCCGCCGACCGCCGCGAACGGCACGCTCGTGAAGATGCGCAGCACGTCCCGCGCGCGCCCGTAGCTGAAATACAGCAGCGTCGCCACGAGGATCAGCGCGACCGGAATCACGATCATGAGCCGCCGCCGCGCGCTCTGCAGGTGCTCGAACTGGCCTTCCAACCGGTAAAAATAACCCGCCGGCAAATCGAGTTGCCGGGTAAGCGCGGCGCGCAGCTCGTTCACGAACGAGCCTAGATCCCGGCCGCGCACGTTGGCCTGGACGACGATGCGCCGATTGCTGCGCTCGCGCTGGATTGTCGAAGGCACTTCGCGGACCGCGATCCGCGCCACGTTCGCAAGCGGAATCCTCGCGCCCTGCGCGGTGATGACGGGGATGCGCCCGATCGCCGCCGCGTCGGTGCGGACATTCTCCGAGAGCCGCAGCGCGATATCGAAGCGCATCTGCCCCTCGCGCACCTCGCCGACGCGGCGCGTGCCGAGCGATTCCACGATGTCCATGATCGTCTCGGCCGCGACGCCGTGGCGCGCGGCGGCCTCGCGGTCGATCGCGATGTCGAGGATCGGCGCGCCGGTGATTTGCTCGACGGAGACGTCCGCGGCGCCGGGAATGCCCCGCATCACGTCCCGGATGATTCCCGCGTGCTCGCGCAGAAGGTCGAAGTCGTCGCCGAACAGCTTGATGCCCACGTCCGCGCGAATCCCGGCGAGCATCTCGTTGACGCGCATCTCGATCGGCTGCGTGAAGATGGCGCGCATCCCCGGCATATCGTCGATCGCGGCGCTCATCGCGGCGACAAGCTCGTCCTGCGTCCTGGCGCGCGTCCACGAATCGCGCGGCGTAAGCGTGAGGAACACGTCGGACACCTCCAGGCCCATCGGATCGGTCGCCACCTCCGCGGTGCCCGTGCGCGTCCAGATGTGCTCGATCTCGTCGGGGAACGATTCGAGCAGGCGCCGCTCGATCTGCGTTCCGTACCGGACAGACTCGTCGAGCGACACCCCCGCGAGGCGCACGGTGTTCACCACGATCGCCATTTCGCGCAGGCGCGGAACGAACTCGGCCCCCAGCCGCGTGGAGAATCCCGCCGCCGCGAAAACCAGAATGCCCGCGACGGCCACCACCATGCGCGGCCGGGCCAGCGCCCCGTCAAGCAGCGGCGCGTAGGCGCGTTTGAGCCCGCGGACCACGATGTTGTCGCCGGTCTCCGCGCGCCGTTTCAGCACGAAAGCCGCCAGCGCCGGCATGACCGTCATCGAGAGGATCATCGAGCCCGCGAGCGCGAAGATGACCGTGAGCGCCATCGGGCGAAACAGCTTTCCCTCCACGCCCTCGAGCGCGAGGATCGGGAAAAATACGGAAGCGATGATGAGCTCGCCGAACAGCGTCGGCTTGCGCACCTCGACCGCGGCGTCGCGGATGATTCCCTCGGCCGGGCGGCCGCTTCGATCCTCCGCCAGGCGGCGCGACGCGTTTTCGATCATCACGACGGAGCTGTCGACGATGAGTCCGAAGTCGATCGCGCCAAGGCTCATGAGGCTGCCGGCGATGCCCGCGCGCAGCATCATGTCGAACGCGAACAGCATCGACAGGGGGATCGCCGACGCCACGATCAGCCCCGCGCGGAAATTGCCGAGAAAGACGAACAGCACCGCGATAACGAGCAGCGCGCCCTCGAGAAGATTCGTGCGCACCGTCGCGAGCACGTGATCCACAAGGTCGGTGCGGCGGTAGACCGGCTCCAACGTGACGTCCCGCGGAAGCGACCGGCGCGCCTCGTCAAGCGCGCGGGAAAGCGCCCGCGTCACGTCGCGGCTGTTCTCGCCCATCAGCATGAACCCGAGGCCGAGCACCGTCTCGCCTTCGCCGCCGTGCGTCACCGCCCCGCGCCGGATCTCGTATCCCTCCTCCACGCGCGCGACGTCGCGAATGAGAACGGGCACGCCGCCATGCGCGGCCACGACGATCCGTTCGAGGTCCGCGATGCCGGTGACGAACGCGTCGCCCTGCACGATCAGGCTCTCGCCCGCGATCTCGAGCGCGCCGCCGCCCGCGGCCGTGTTGTTGGCGGTTAGCGCACGCTCCAAATCATTGAGCGTCAGGCCGTATTTGACGAGCGTCGCGGGATCGACGACGACGTGAAACTGCCGCTCGTACCCGCCCCACGTGTTGATCTCGGCCACGCCCGGCACGGCCAGAAGCTGCGGGCGTACGACCCAGTCGTGCAGCGTGCGCAACTCCATCGGCGAACGAATCTCGCTTCGGATCAGATACTGAAAAACCTCGCCGAGCCCGGTGGCGATCGGGCCGAGCGTCGGCGCATCGACGCCCGGCGGCAACTCCACACCGCGCAGCCGTTCGGTCACGAGCTGGCGCGCGAGATAGATGTCCGTGCCGTCCGCGAACTGCGCCGTGATCTGCGAAAACCCGAACTTCGACACCGACCGTACGCTCGCAAGACCCGGCAGACTGCCGATCGCCTGCTCGAGCGCGAACGTGATGCGCCGCTCGATCTCAAGCGGTGAATACGCCGGCGCGACGGCGTTGACCGTCACCTGGATCGGCGTCGTGTCCGGGAAGGCGTCAAACGGCAGGCGGGCAAGCGACCGCGCGCCGAGCAGCACGAAAAATCCCAGCACGACCAGCACCACGGCGCGGTGCCGGATGGATAACTCGATGACGCGCGTGAGCACGTTCAGCTCTTGCCCGTCTCGATCTCGCAGCAGCCCGCGCCGATATTCTCCTTGCTGATTTCCGTTTTCAGCAGAAACGCGCCGACCGTCACCACCTCGTCGTCGTCGCCCACCGGCCCGTCGATCTCCACGAGCGATTCGTGCGAGCGCCCCACGCGCACCGAGCGAGGCTCGTACGTGCCGGGCGACGTGCGGACGAACACGACGTTCTCCGCCCCCACGCGCTGCACCGCGCCGCGCGGCACGGCGACCGCCGCCGACCGCGCACCCGCTTCAAGATGCGCCGTCACGAACTGCCCGGCGCGAAACGCGCCGTTTTTGTTATCCAACTCGATGCGCGCCTCGACCATGCGCGTGCGTTCGTTGACGTGCGACGCGATCCACGAAAGCGCGCCCTCGGCCCGTCCCGTCTCGCGCTCGCCCAGTATTTG
>JAIOHV010000222.1 GCA_019912885.1 bacterium | reverse complement strand
CGAACGTTTCGCTCGCGCGCCGGTTTTTCTTGTGCGGCGATCGACTTGTCGCGCGGAATGCGGACCTTCTGGCCTTCGAGGATCCGGTTCGGGTTGTCGATGCCGGGGTTGGCCTCGAGCAGGTCGTTGACCGTCACATCGTAGCGTTCGGCGATTTCCGAGAGCGTGTCGCCGCGCTGCACGGTGACGTAATATCCGCACCCGGCCGCGAAAAGGACAAGCGCCGCGGCCAGCGCCGGGAACACGTATCGGCGGAGCGGCCGATCAGGGCTCACCGGGCGCTCCATGCGTCGCGGCAACAGACGCCGTGCGGCGGCGCTGGACGACGACATACGCGACGTAGCTGCCGATAATGGCGACCGCCAGGATGACCATCGCCACCGTCAACGATCCCTTGTATTCCTTGAGCACGTCCTCGCCGGCACCGAGGAAGTAGCCGAAGAACGCGAGCACTGCGCTCCACAGCGTGGAGCCGATGGCGGTGTAGAGCACGAACTTCGTCAGATTCATGCGCGCGAGCCCCGCGGGGATCGAAACGAGCTGTCGGATGACCGTGATGAATCGGCAGGTGAGCGTGGCGATGGCGCCGTAACGCTCGAAGAAATCGTCCGCCTTTTTCAGCTTCTCCTCGGTGACGAGGAAATACTTCCCGTAGCGCTCGAAAAACGGCCGGCCGAGCCAGAGCGCGGCGACGTAATTGATCATCGCCCCGATCACGGAGCCGACGCCGCCGCACAGAATGACGAGCGTCAGGGACATGCGGCCTTCCTGCGCGAGCGCGCCGGCCGGCGGAATGACGATCTCCGAGGGAAACGGGATCGCGGAGCTTTCGATCGTCATGCCGATGATAATGCCGAGATAGCCGAAGTCGTGGATGATGTTCTTCAGCGCCTCGAATATCGCGTAAACCAGATCGATCACCGCCGACCTCCAACGCCGTATCGCCCCACCAGGGGCACGAAACGGCAAGGACCGAGAATTTCTTTTATGAGGCCATCCCGGCGCTTCCGCAAGCAGACGAGCTGCTGGTCGTTCTCGTCGCCGATGGGAATCACAAGGCGACCGCCGACAGCCAGTTGTTGCGCGAGCGGTTCCGGCACCGCGGCCGCGTACGCCGCGCAGACGATCGCGTCGTACGGCGCGTGCTCCGGCCAGCCGCACGTGCCGTCGCCGATGCGCAAAAGAACATTGTGGTGCCCTAGCGCCACGAGGCGGCGTTCGGCGTCGCGCCCCAGGCGCGGCGAGCGCTCGATCGAAAACACGCGGTCGGCCAGGCGCGCGAGGATCGCGGTGAGATACCCCGAGCCCGCGCCGATTTCGAGCACCTTTTCCTTGCCGGCCAGATGCAGCGCCTCGGCCATGACCGCGACGATGTAGGGCTGGCTGATCGTCTGGCGCTCGCCGATCGGCAGCGCCGCGTCGTCGTAGGCGCGTGACGCAAGCGCGTCACCGACGAACGTTTCCCGCGGCACGCGCGCCATCGCCGCGAGCACGCGCGCGTCGCAAACGCCGCGCGCCTCGAGTTGGCGGATGACCATCTCGTTGCGCCGCTTTGCGATCCGGTCGCCGCCGGCGGCGATTGTCATGGTTCGGGAAATCCCGGGCCGTCGCGAAGCGCGGCCATGAGACGATCGTGCGTCGTGTCGAGCTGAAGCGGCGTTACGGAGATGAAACCCTTGGCCATCACCTCCATGTCGGAGTTCTCGACCTCCGTGTAACCGATCTCGCGGCCGCCGATCCAGTAATAATGCTGCCCGCGCGGATCGGCGTGCTGGAGGATGTCGCCCGAATAGACGCGGGTGCCCAGCCGCGCAAACCGGTAATCCGGCACCACACCCGGCGGGACATCGGGGATGTTGACGTTGAGAAGAATGCGTTCGGGCAGCGGCGAAGCGTACAGATAACGCGCGACGCGATGCGCGAATCGCGCGGCAAGACCGAAGTGATGCTCGGACTTCGCCGCGACGGAAATCGCGAACGACTGAATGCCCTGCAGCGCCGCCTCGCGCGCACCCGCGACAGTGCCCGAATAAATAACGTCGTCGCCGATATTGCCGCCGTCGTTGATGCCCGATACGACGAGATCAGGCCGCGTATCGCGGAGCACCACGTTGACGGCCAGATGAACGCAGTCCGCCGGCGTGCCGTCCACCGAATAGAAATCCTTTTCGATTTCCCGCACCCGCAAGGGCTGATGGATCGTCAGCGAGTGCGAGGTCGCGCTGCGTTCGCGATCCGGCGCGACGACGACGACACGCGCGAGATCCGAAAGCCCGGCCCGCAAGGCGGCCAGGCCGGGTGCGTGGATGCCGTCGTCGTTGGTGATGAGGATGAGCATGGCACGATCCGGCGGTGGGCCTTTGTCTTCTGAAAAAAAATCGCGCCGAACCCGGCCCGCGGCGATCGAATTATCGGGGCGAGAGGATTCGAACCTCCGACCCCCTGAACCCCATTCAGGTGCGCTACCAGGCTGCGCTACGCCCCGTTCGATCGATTCGCCGCGCGTGAGTCCGCCGCAAGCGGGCGGGGAATATAGCAAAGGCGCTCAGCGATCTTCAACCAATTCCTTGATCGCGACGATCCGGCGCCGCAGTTCGATGAGCGCCTGACGATAAACGTCTTCGGGTTTTCGCGGAGCGGCGGCGACCGGTCGCGGCGCGACACGCGGCTTTGTCCGCTCGACGAGCGCTTTTTTCGCGCCGGCGATGGTGAACTTCTCTTCGTAAAGCAGGCGCTTGATCTCGAGGATCAATTCCACCTCGCGCCTCTTGTAAAGGCGCTGGTTGGACGGCGTCTTGCTCGGCCGGACGATATTGAATTCGGATTCCCAATAGCGAAGCACATAAGGCTTCACGCCGGTGAGATCGCTGACCTCGCCGATCTTGAAGTAGAGCTTCTCGGGAATTTTGACCGCTTCGCCCACGCGGGCTCCCTTCCGTTATTCGATTCCGCCCGACGTCGGATTCGACTCGGGCGTCACGTCCACATCCTTGAGCGCCGAGCGAAGCACCTGGCTCGGCTTGAACGTCAAGACTCGCCGCGCGGAAATCGTGATCTCCTTGTTCGTCTGCGGATTGCGCCCGATGCGCGCACGCTTTTCGCGAACGACGAAGTTGCCGAAGCCGGAGATCTTGATTTTCTCACCGCGTTCCAGGGTTTCCTTGATGAGATCGAAAACCATTTCGACGATCTTCGCCGACTCTTTCTTGGAGAAGCCCACGCGCTCGTAAATGTTGTTGACGAGATCCGCCTTCGTCATGCCCATATCCTCCCCTACCACTTCATCGTAGCAGAGCTGTTTTCCCGTGGCAATCGAAAATTTCCCTGAACGAAACCAAGGCGTTAAAAGACATTACCTCAAGGAATTTCTTAATGAATGGCGTTCTCATCCCTTGTTGATTTCCACAATGGTTTCGGCAACTTGTCGGACAAACTTAAACTAGCTTCTTAACTTCGCGCCGAACCGCTCCGCAAGCGTCGCGATGCCCGCTTCGAACTTCTCGGCAACTTCGGCATCAGTGAGCGTGCCATCAAGGCTCTGGTAGGTGATGGAAAACGCGAACGACTTCTTGCCTTCGGGGATCCCCGCGCCGGCATACACGTCAAACAATTCCACGCTGGCGGTGACATCCGGTGCGGCCGTTCGCAGCGCCTCCATCATCGGACCCACGGGCATGGCGGCGTCAACCACGACGGCGACGTCGCGCGTTGTCGCCGGATAGCGCGACCAAACGGCAAAACGTGTCGCGGGAAGCAGCGAGGGGTCAATCGCGGAAAGGTCGATTTCGAAAACGTAGAGCGCGGCCGCGATGTCAAACGGTGCAAGCGCGTTTTCGGCAAGTCGTCCAAGCACACCGATCCTTTTGCCCGCGCCATCGCGAATCATCGCCGCCTGTCCGGTTTGCAACCATCCTGGCGCGCCGGCCGCGTCGTACGAGACGCCTGCGACGCCAAGCGATTCGAGCAGCGTTTCGCACGCGCCCTTGATGTCGAAGAAATCCACATCCTCGACGGGTCCCGGATATTTTTGCGGCCGGCGGCGGCCGCACAGCAAACCCGCCGCGTGCAGCGGTTCGCGCGGCCGTTCGTTCTCGCCGGCCCATTTGAAAACCGTGCGTACTTCAAACAGCGCGACGTCGGAAATCTGCCGAGCGAGGTTGTGCGCCGCCGCGGCGACAAGGCTTGGCGCAAGCATGGGGCGCATCGCCGACATCTCGAGCGAGATCGGATTGCGCAGGCGCACGAGCGCCGGCGCCGTTTGGTCGCCGTGCCCCGGCACGAACGGCGCCAGTTGCGCGGGGTTCATCATCGAAAGGGAAATCGCCTCGGAAAATCCCTGCCCCACCATCGCATCTCGGGCGGCGTCGATGATGATATCCGTGCGCGTGAGCGTCGCCGCGCCGGTGTGCGTCGCCGGTAGTGTGCGCGGGACGTTGTCGAACCCGACGCGACGCGCGACCTCCTCGATGAGATCGATTTCGCGCGTCAGATCGGCGCGAAATCCGGGAATCGAGACGCGCACCTCGTCCGCACTCGTAAAGTCCGCGGCAAGCTCCAGCGGACGCAAAAGATCGACGATTTCCCGCGCATCGATTTCGACGCCGATGACGTGCGTCGCCCGGCTGGGGCGAATGCCGACCACGGCGCGATCGCGCTTGCCGGGCCACGCGTCAAGCGCCACGTCCTCCGCGCGCCCGCCACCCCACGCCGCCATGAGCGCGCCCGCGCGCGCCAGCGCGACCGGTACGCTCTCCGGATCGACGCCGCGCTCGAAGCGGTAACTCGACTCGCTCGCGAGGCCGAGGCGTTTGGATGTCCGCCGCACCCCGACTGGGTCAAAGCGCGCGGACTCGATAAACACGGCCGTCGAGTCGTCGCCGATTTCCGTGTCCTCGCCGCCCATCACGCCGGCCAGCGCCACCGGCTTGTCGCCATCGCAAATGAGAAGATCTTCCGCGACGAGCGCGCGTTCCTTGCCGTCGAGCGTGCGAATCGTTTCGCCCGGCCTCGCGACGCGAACGACGATTTCGCGCGCGGTCAGAAGGCGTTCATCGAACGCGTGCAGGGGCTGACCAAGTTCGAGCATCACGTAGTTCGTCACGTCCACGATGTTGCTGATCGAACGCACGCCCGCGCTCTCCAGGCGAAGCTGCGCCGCCAGGGGAGACGGCGCGATGCGCAATCCGGAAACGACGAGGCCCGCGTACCGCGCGCATCTTTCGGGGCAATCGATCTTGATGCCGCGATGCGCGTTCGACGCCCGGAATTCCGGCGCGATTTCGACCGGAGGACGCGACAGCGCAACGCCGAGGGCGGCGGCGATCTCTCGCGCGACGCCGAGCACCGACAGGCAATCGGGGCGATTCGCCGTGACGGAGATCTCGATGATGTCGTCGCCGATCGCCGACTCGTCGAGCTCGGCGCCGGGAGCAAGATCATTCGGCAGAATCCACAGCCCGGCGTGATCGTGCGAGACGCCAAGCTCCTTTTTGGAAAGCAGCATGCCGGCGGACTCGACACCGCGCACCGCGCGCGTTTCGACGGCAAGCTCCGGCAGGCGCGCGCCCGGCGCGGCATACGGCACGATCCGCCCGGCGGCGGCATTCGGCGCGCCGCAAACGACGGTGCGCTTCTTGGTTCCGTCATCAACGACGCAAACCTTCAGTTGATCGGCGCCGGGATGCGGCTCGACGGAAACGATGCGCGCGGCGACCACGCCGCGCACGCCCGCCGCGATCGAGGTGACACCCTCAACCTCCAGGCCGACGCGGTTCAACACGTCGACGGCCTGCGCCGCGTTTTCCACGGCCACGAAATCCTGCAACCACCGAATGCCGATTTTCATGAGAAGCCCATCGGAAAGCGCGGCGACGCGCGCCGCGAAGGCGTCCCGCCTCCGCCAGGTGCGGAGCCGGGAGCGGATTCAGAACTGCGTCACGAAACGCATGTCGCCTTCGAAGAAATGGCGGATCTCGTTCACGCCGAACTTGAACATCGCCAGGCGCTCGATGCCCATGCCGAACGCGAACCCCGTGTATTCCTCCGGATCGTAACCGACCGCCTCAAACACGTTTGGATCGACCATTCCCGATCCAAGAATTTCCTTCCAGCCTGCGCCCTTGCACACGCGGCAGGTTGAACCGGCGATCTCGCCGGCGCCCCCGCAGATGAGGCAGGAGATATCGACCTCCGCGCTCGGCTCCGTGAACGGGAAAAAGCTTGGGCGAAAACGCGTTTTCGTTTCCGGACCGAAAAAGCGTCGCGCGAATTCGTCGAGCACGCCGAACAGATCGCCAAGCGTGATGTGCCGATCGACGATAAGCCCTTCGACCTGCGAGAACATCGGCGAGTGCGACGCGTCGAGCGCGTCGGAACGATACACCCAGCCCGGGCAAATCATGCGCAAGGGCGGCTTCACGCGCTCCATCGTGCGGATCTGCACGGGGCTCGTGTGCGTGCGCAAAAGGAAGTCCTTTGAAACGTAGAGCGTGTCCTGCATGTCACGCGAAGGATGATCGGGCGGAAAGTTCAGCGCGTCGAAGTTGTAATACTCCGTCTCCGCCTCCGGTCCTTCCTCCACCGAAAATCCCATGCCGCGAAAGATGTCGATCACCTCGCGTCGCACGAGCGTCAGCGGCGAAAGATGCCCGCGCGGGCGCAACCGCCCGGGCAGCGTGACATCGACCGCTTCGGCGGCGACGCGCGACGCGGCGGCAGCCATCTCAATCGCTGCGACGCGCTGCTCGAATGCCTGGGCGAGCCGCGTCTTCGCCTCGTTGACGCGCGCGCCCGCGGCGGGGCGCTCCTCGGCGGGCAGCGCGGAAAGCGTGCGCATCAGCCCGGCGACCTCGCCTTTTTTGCCAAGGTAGCGCACGCGCCACGCATCGAGCGCGGCGGCGTCGCCCGTGCTCTCCAGCTGGGCCAGCGCGGCGTCGACGATCCGCGTGATGCTATCGGCCATGAGCCGCCTGCGTCATCGGGGGCCGATCCGCTCCCTTACGGACGCGGTTCGCCCTCGGGGATCTGTCGCACCGTTTCGACGATACGCGTGAACGCCTCTTTGTCGTTGACGGCGATCTCGGCGAGGATCTTGCGATCGAGCTCGAGCCCCGCTTCCTTCAATCCGTGGATGAGGCGCGAGTACGAAATGCCGTTGGCCTTGGCCGCCGCGCTGATGCGGACGATCCACAGGCGGCGGAAATCGCGTTTCTTGTTTCGCCGGTCGCGATACTGAAACCGCATCGCCCGACGAACGGTGTTTTTCGCGGACGCGTAGGTATTTCCCCGCGATTCGCGGTAGCCCTTGGCCGCCTTGAGAACCTTCTTGTGCCGGGCACGTGTCTTGGTGCCGCGTCTGACGCGAGGCATCGCTCGCCTCCTTTTCCTGATGAAGAGATCCCGTGGGGATCCGGTTTACGTGTCGAGAAGTTCCTTGATGCGCCGCGTATCCGCCTTGTCGAGGACGCGCGTTCCGCGATTGTTGCGCTTCCGGTTCGGTGCCTTCTTGGTCAGAATGTGTCGCGCGTTCGATTTCTTGTGGGTCACCTTGCCGGTGCCCGTCAGCTTGAAGCGTTTACGCGCGGCGCGCTTCGTTTTCATTTTCGGCATATCGTCCTCCCGATTCGCGAGGTGTTTTTCGCCCGCGATCGTTTTCGTGGTCCTTATCTAGTGCTTCTTGGGCGATACGATCATCGACATGGTCCGGCCTTCCATCTTGGGCGCCGCGTCCATCACCGAGTGGTCGGCGACAATCGCGGCGATGCGGTCCAGATGTTTCAGGCCAAGCTCCGTGTGGACGATTTCGCGCCCGCGGAACATGATCGTGACCTTCACCTTGAATCCCTTCTCGAGGAATTCGTTGATTCGCTTCAGCTTCACCTGAAAATCGTGTTCACCGGTTTTCGGGCGCAGCTTGATCTCCTTCAGGGTCACCGTCGCCTGGTGCTTCTTGCCCTCGGACTGCCGCTTTTCCTGCTGAAACTTGTAGCGGCCGTAATCCATGATGCGGCACACGGGCGGCACGGCATCGGGCGCGACCTCCACGAGGTCAAGCCCCTGCTCGCTCGCGATCTGGATCGCGTGCGTCAGGGGTACGATGCCGAGCTGTTCGCCGTCGCCGCCGATCGCGCGGACGGTGTGCGCGACGATCTTGTCATTCACGCGAAGTCGTTTGGAAATAACCTATCCCCCTTAATGAATGGCCTTTTCGTCGATCTCGCGCTTCAGGCGCTCGATGAACGAATCGACCGTGATGGCTTCGATATTTTCCCCGCCCCGGTGGCGCGGCGCGACGGTGTCCGTCTCGGCTTCTTTCTCGCCGATCACGAGCATGTACGGCACTTTCTGCTGTTGCCACTCGCGGATTTTGTAACCGATTTTTTCATTGCGGAAATCGTCTTCCACCCGAATTCCCGCGGCGGCCAGCCTCTCGACGACCGTCCGCGCATATTCCTCGCTTTTTTCCGAAACCGTCAGCACGGCCGCCTGCACCGGCGCGATCCACGCCGGGAACGCTCCCTCGAAGTGCTCCGTCAGCACGCCGATGAAACGCTCGACCGAGCCGAAGATCACGCGGTGGATCATCACCGGGCGATGCGGATGGTTGTCCGAGCCGATGTACGTGCAATCGAATCGCTCCGGCAGATTGAAGTCGCACTGCACCGTCGCGCACTGCCACGCGCGCCCCAGGCAATCCTTCAATTTCACGTCGATCTTCGGGCCGTAAAACGCGCCGTCGCCCTCGTTGATCGTGTAGGGAAGATCGAGTTCCGTGAGCGATCGTTTCAGCGCGCCGATCGCCTCCTCCCAAATCTCGTCCGAGCCGAGCGCGCCCTCCGGCTTTGTCGAAATTTCCAGCGAGTAGTCGAAGCCGAAGATCGTCATCGCATCCTGGACGAAGCGGATGACGTTCTTGATCTCGTCATTGAGCTGTTCGGGCGTGCACAGAATGTGCGCGTCGTCCTGCGTGAACGCCCGCACGCGGAAAAGCCCGGCCAGCACGCCCGATTTCTCGTGCCGGTGCACAAGGCCGAGTTCGAAATAGCGCTGCGGCAGGTCACGGAAAGAGCGCAGCTTCGATTTGTAGATGAGCATGTGCGACAGGCAGTTCATCGGCTTGACGCCGTATTCCTGCTCGTCGATCCGCGTGAAATACATATTCGGCTTGTAATGATCGTAGTGCCCCGAACGCACCCACATGTCGCTTTTCAGGAGCGTGGGTCCGGACACGATCTCGTAGCCGCGCCGGTAGTGCTCCTGCCGTGCCCAGTCCTCGAGCGCGATGCGAAGGCGCATGCCCTTGGGATGAAAGATGGCAAGCCCGGCGCCGACGTCGTCGCTGAACGAGAACAGGTCGAGCTTCTTGCCGAGGATGCGATGATCGCGGCGCTTCGCCTCTTCGAGCAAACGCAAATATTCGTCGAGCTCTTCCTTCGTGGCGAACGCGGTACCGTAAATGCGTTGCAGCATCTTGTTCTTTTCGTCGCCGCGCCAGTACGCGCCCGCGACGGAAAGCAGCTTGAAGGCCTTGATCGCTCGCGTCGTCGGCACGTGAGGTCCGCGGCAAAGATCGAACCATTCGCCCTGCCGATAGATGCTCACCTTATCGACGCCGAGGTCGCGGATGATCTCGGCCTTGTATCCCTCGCCCATTTTTTCGAACAGCGCGATCGCCTCGTCCGCCGCCATCTCCGAGCGCTCGAAGCGGTCCTTGCGTTCGACGATTTTTTTCATCTGCTTTTCAATCGCCGCGAGGTCCTCGGGCGAAAACGCGTGCTCCGAATCAAAATCGTAATAGAAGCCGTTTTCGATCGCGGGCCCGATCGTCACCTTCGTGCCGGGAAATAGCGTCTGCACCGCCTCGGCCATGACATGGCTCGTCGAGTGACGGATGATCGGCAGAGCCTCGGGCTGATCGGCCTCGATGAACTCCACCGTACCGCCGTGCGAAAGCGGCGTGTGGAAATCGACAAGATCGCCGTCCACGCGCGCCGCGACGGCCTTCGGGTGGGCGGACCACACGGCCTTGTCCATCAGCCCGGAAAGGGTCGTTCCCTCGCCGAACGATTTGCTCTCGCCGGCCATGGTGATCGACATCTCGGACATCACGTCTCCCGCGCGCAAAACCGCGCGCGATACTCCACGTCACCCCGAACCCAAAGGCCCGGCGCGGCGTCAAAACGGAACCGATTTTTCCCAAGGCGCTCGCCTTTTGCGGCCCGGCGCGCGCCTTCGCGAAACCATCATTATAACGCACGGCGACGCACCGTGCCGACACTTCAACGCCCGACCGACAGAAATCCCGCGATGCGGGTGCGAGGGACGCGCGTTTTTGCCGGGGACTTTTCCCGGCGGCGGCCGGTTCCGTTAGGCGGGGCCGGTCGCGCGCGTCTTCGGACGGGCTTGGGAGCCCGCCATTCCTGAAGGTGGTAGGCTCGGGCGGACTCGAACCGCCGACCTCTACCGTGTCAAGGTAGCGCTCTAACCAAACTGAGCTACGAGCCTACACTTTTGCGTTGCCGCCCGGTCATTTCCGGGCAAACAGCCGGGGATGATTAACAAACGGGCCGCGGGCCGTCAAGCGAGTCGGCATCCCCGGCATTGTGAAAAAAGACGATCACCGATCGCGGAAAATTCGGTTCGCAAGTGTTACCGCACCCTCATTTCGATGTGTCCGTGGCGGAGACAACAACGCGAACCGCGCGGGCATTTTGACGGGGATAGCCATTTCGATCGCGATTCAAAAGCTCTCCATCCGCGAGCGCCCGCCGCTGTGGACAGTCAGACGCGGTCCGCCGAGGCCGTTTCCTGACGCACCGCGCCAGGCGCGGGTGGCGAATTTCCGCGGTTTCGGCTATCGTTCGGCCGCGACTTGTGGGGAAAAATATTCATGTCCGTGCTTTACGTTCTGCTACCGGTCGGCGCCGTCTTCGCGGCGGGATTCCTGATCGCGTTCGTGCATTTTGCGCGCCGCGGGCAGTTTGACGATCTGAAAACGCCGGCCATCCGCGTGCTGCACGAGGATCCTCCCGCCCGGCGCTGACGCCCTCCCCGACATCGGCGACCGAGCGGACCGACTGCCCATGAAACCGTACGTCCGTCCGATTTTGCTCGCTTTCGCGCCCCTGACCGTCATTTCGCTCATCATGACCTTCGGCGTGTACCGCGTGCTTCAGGGGTGGTTTGTTGACGACGCGTCCACCCTTTCGTCCGGCCTCGTACTCGGCAACGAGGCCGATCTGGCTGCCGCGGCGCTGGGCGACGGCGCGAAGGCCGGCGTACTCGACCGCATCGCCGGTGAACCCGGCGTCCTCGCGGTGGGGCTTTGCGCGCGGGACGGCACGCTGATGGCCGCGACGGATCGTTCGCTTGTCGCCTGCGCGCCGATCGCCGCGCGTTTTGACGCGGTGAAGGCGTATTCGCACGAGCCGGCCGCGCTTGCCGGCAGGAGCGTGCTCGTAACAGCGATTCCGATCGGGCGCGGTTCGCGCGACCTGGCCGTTATCGTGCGCGACATGGAGTCGGCCCACCGCCGGACCGGGAGCGTCGTCCTTTTTGCGCTGGTCGCGTTCGCGTTTTTCGCGACGGTTGCGGCGGCGGCGACGGCGATCATCACGCGCATGTCGTGGCGGATGTGGACGCAGAAGATGCTCGACTCCGTTCGCGGCGAGGCACCCCAGGAGCCGCGCTTCGTTCCGCTTTTGCGCGATGTGCGACGGCTGATTTCCGAGCTCGCCGTCGAGGAGCAGGGATCGGACGCGATCACCTGGAACCCCGGCCGGCTGCGCCGCCTTCTGATGCAGGATCTGCACGGCGAACGCATCCTTGTCGCGGCAAACCGCGAGCCCTATATCCACGCACGGCGCGAGAACGGCGAAATCGAGGTGCTGCATCCCGCGAGTGGGCTTGTGACGGCGCTCGAGCCGATCATGCGCGCGTGCTCCGGCGTGTGGATCGGGCATGGCAGCGGCAGCGCCGACCGCGAGGTGGTCGACGAGCACGACCGTGTGATGGTACCGCCCGGTGAAGAGTCCTACGCGCTGCGCCGCGTATGGCTCTCCAAAGAAGAGGAGCAAGGCTACTATTACGGCTTCGCGAATGAGGCGCTGTGGCCGCTATGCCACCTCGCGCACACGCGGCCGCAGTTTCGTGGCGAGGACTGGCGCTATTATCAGCACGTCAACCGCCTGTTCGCCGACGCGATCGTCTCGGAGGCGCGCGTGCCCGATCCGGTCGTGATGGTGCAGGACTATCACTTCGCGCTCCTGCCGCGCCTCGTGCGCGAGCGCCTGCCGGCCGCGACGATCATCACCTTCTGGCACATCCCCTGGCCGAACTCGGAGCGCTTCGGCGTCTGCCCGTGGCGCAAGGATATCATCGAGGGACTGCTCGGCAGCAGCATCATGGGCTTCCACACGCCGTCGCATTGCAACAATTTCTTCGACGCCGTGGATGCGTATCTGGAAGCGCGCATCGACCGCGATCAGCGCGCGGTCGTCTTCAAGGACCAGGTGTCGCTCGTGCGTTCGTACCCCATCTCCGTGGATATGCCGAATCACTGGGCCGAACGAACGCCCGCGCCTCCTCAATGCCGCAAGCAGGTATTCGAGGAGTTGGGGCTGCCCGAAAACATGATGCTCGGCGTCGGCGTGGATCGCCTGGATTACACCAAGGGCATCGAGGAGCGCCTTGGCGCGGTGGAACGCCTGTTCGAACAATTTCCGGAATTCATCGGGCGCTTCACGTTCGTGCAGCTCGCGGCGCCGAGCCGCACGGCGATCGGCCCCTATCAGGAGCTGGCGGGCCGCGTTCGTGTGATCGTCGAACGCGTGAACGCCCGCTTCGGGCGTGACGGGTTTCGGCCGATCGTTTATTTTGAGGAACACCACGAGCCGCCGCGCGTGTTTACCTATTTCAAGGCCGCGGACGTCTGCTACGTCAGCAGCCTGCACGACGGCATGAACCTCGTGGCCAAGGAATTCGTCACCGCCCGCGACGACGAGGCCGGTGTGTTGATGCTCTCCTGCTTCACCGGCGCGGCGCGCGAGCTGACCGAGGCGCTGATCGTGAATCCTTACGACCTGGACGAGGCGGCGGCGGCGATGTCCGCCGCGTTGCACATGTCGCCCGAGGAGCAGGCCGAACGCATGCGCTCGATGCGCGCGTACGTTTCGCATTTCAATATCTACCGCTGGGCGGGCGCGATGCTCGTCGACGCGGGACGCGTGCGTCACCGCGAACGTCTCGCCGAGCGGCTCGAGGAAAGCGCGTTTGGGGTGCCTGCGTGAGGCTCCTTTTCGACGAGCGCGAGGTTCTCGATCGCCTGACCGACGCGCGCGCGCTGTTCGTGTTCGATTTCGACGGCACGCTTGCGCCCATCGTGGAGCATCGCGACGACGCCATGATGCGCGATTCCACGCGCGAGCTGATGCGGCGGCTCTCGGAGATCGCGCCGTGCGCGATCATCACCGGCCGTTCGCGCGCCGACATCCTCCCGCGTCTCGCGGGCGTTCGCCTGGTTCGCATCATCGGCAATCACGGCGCCGAATCCGACGATCGCGACCCGAAGCTCGACCGCATTGGCGAGACTGTCGGCGCGTGGGCGGATCGCCTGTCGTTCGAGCTTGGCGGCGTGCCGGGCGTGAGCGTCGAAAACAAGGGACTTTCCATCTCATTGCACTTTCGCGCGGCATCGGACCAGGCCGAAGCCGAGCGGCGCGTCCGCGAGGCGGCGTCGAAGATCGCGGGCGCCCTGATTACGGGCGGAAAGTGCGTCGTCAACCTGACGCCACCCGACGCGCCGCACAAGGGCGACGCCTTGCGCCGCGTGCGCGACGAGATCGGCGCGTCGGTCGTTTTTTTCCTCGGCGACGACGTGACCGATGAAAGCATCTTCGCGCTGCCCGACGAGGACATCGTTTCGGTGCGCGTCGGGGCGGACCCCGACTCGCGAGCGCCGTTTTTCATCCGCGATCAGGACGAGGTCGACCGGCTGCTCGCCAAGCTCGTGCGCTTGCGGGAATAGGGAACGCGCGCCCCATACCGGGCGCGATTGACAGCGCATCGCGCCGCTCCTAGTTTTGCCCCCGCCCACGGCCGCCGCATGCCGAACTTTCCAAGCCGACTCCATCGCCTGACGCGCCATCCCCGCCTCGCGTTCCTGCGCCCGATCCTCGACCGCGTGCGCCTTTCGTACCAGGGCGGGCTGATGTTTGCCGCCATCGTCATCGGCCTTGCCGGCGGCGGCGGAGCGGTGATTTTCCGCAAGCTGATCAAGGCGATCGAGCATTTCGTGCTCCTGGTGGCCGGCGGCGCGACGTCGCACCACCTGGCGAATCATGAGATTCTGCACAACATTGGAGAGTTTCCGCTCGCGCTGAAAATCGCCGTGCTCGTCATCGGCTCGCTGCTGTCCGGATCGATCGTCTACCGGTTTGCGCGCGAGGCCAAAGGCCACGGCGTCCCTGACGTGATGGAGGCGGTGGCGCGCAAGGGCGGCGCCATCCGCAAGCGAGTCGCGGCCGTCAAGACGATCGCCAGCGCCATTTCCATCGGCTCGGGACAGAGTCTCGGAAGCGAGGGTCCGATCGCGCAGATCGGCGCGGCGATTGGAAGCGGTCTCGGCCAGTTCCAGAAACGCGGACCGGAACAGACCCGGCTTCTTGTCGCGTGCGGCGCCGCCGCGGGCATCGCGGCGACGTTCAACGCGCCGATCGCGGGTATGTTCTTCGCGATGGAGATCGTACTCGTCGATTTCGCGGTGGGATCCATGGCCGCGCTCGCGGTGTCGAGCGTCGTCGCGACGATCGTCAGCCGCGCGGTGCTCGGCGACAATCCGGCATTCACGATCCAGCGCGACTTCGTTCTCGCGTCGCCGCTCGAGATCCCCGCCTACGTCCTCCTGGGCCTTACCGCCGGGTTTGTCGCGGTCGGGTTTTCGCGCCTGCTCTACGTTTTCGAGGACACGTTCGACGCGCTGAAAAAGATCCCCGAACCGCTGCGCCCGGCCATCGGCGCCGTCGGCGTCGCATTCATCGGTCACGGATTTCCGCAGGTGTTCGGCGTCGGTTACGAGGTGATCGACGCGATCTTCCTCGGTGAATATGCCTTGGGATTCCTTGCCGTTCTCGTCGCCGCGAAGGTGCTGGCGACGTGCGTTTCGGTGGGCGCCGGAAACTCCGGCGGCGTGTTCGCTCCGAGCCTCGTCATCGGCAGCGCACTTGGCGGCGCGTTCGGCTTTCTCGCTCAGGGCTTTTTCTCGTTTGACCTCGAGCCCGCGGCGTACGCCGTCGTCGGCATGGCCGCGGTCGTTTCCGCGACGACGCACGCGCCCCTGACCGCCCTTCTCATCGTGTTCGAGATGACCGACGGCTACGCGATCATCCTTCCGCTCATGCTCACCTGCGCGGTGTCGACGGTTGTCGCGCGCATCCTTTCCCGCGATTCGATTTACACGCTCAAGCTTTCGCGCAAGGGCATCATGCTGACCGGCGGGCGCGAGGAAAGCATCCTTCGTTCGCTCGAGGCGCGCTCGGTGATGAGCCGCGACATCCCGACGGTGCCGCGCGCGACACCATTTCGGCGCCTGGTGGAAATCATGCTCGGCGGCTCGCGAAGCCACGTTTACGTCACCGACGAGGACGGATCTCTGACGGGAACGATGAATCTCTACACGATCAAGGACATCCTTCAGGAACAGGGCCTGGGGACGCTCATCATCGCGGACGACGTCATGAGCCGCGATCCGCCGCGCCACGCGCCCGATGACACGCTTGCCGATTGCCTGGAGACGATGGCCGGCCACGAACTCGACGAATTGCCGATCGTCGATCACAACAATCGTCTGGTGGGCACGCTTTCGCGCGCGGATGTCATCGCCGCGTATCACAAGGAAGTGGTGCGGCAATCGTTGCTCGGCCATCGCCATATCCGCGCGGCGTTCGCCGACGACGCCTCGACGCAGCTCGCGCTCGAACCGGGGCTCGACATGCGCGAGATCGCGATCCGCGGCGAACTTGTCGGAACCACGCTGCGCGATCTGAATTTGCGCGCGCAATACGGCATCAACTGCGTCGCGGTGCGTCATCCGGGCGATGACGGGCGGTCGCATCGCTCCCTGCCCCACGCCGACGCGCCGTTGGCCGAAAACGACGTGCTGATCTGCGTCGGCCGGCCGGAGCAGTTCCGAAAGATGCAACAGGACCTGGTGGGGAAGTTGTAGGCGTCAGCACATCGTCGTCGAATGTCGGCGACGACGAGGAACGCGAACGGGAGCGCGGCGCGGCACGGGAAAAGGCGACGAACGCGATCACGCGGCCCAAGAGTGCCGCAACGCCGTCAATCGTCGTGAGCCGTGTACCAGCGGCTTCCGGCCTTGTGACGGGCGTTGAGCGTGTACGCGCTTTCGCTGATTTCGATCCACTCGAACGTGACGTTCGGCGTGTCGAGCAGGTTGCGGTCGACTTTGACAAGCTCGTCCATGCTCGTCGCGTATTTGTCGTGCGAGGCCTTGTACGTGCCCTGCGCGATCGCAACGCCTTTCGCAAAGGCTTCTGCATTCGAATCGAACGCCGACATGCGATACCGTTGAAGACGCGGAAAAGCCAGAAGAACAAGGATCGAAACAATGCCGACGGTGACGATGATTTCGATGAGGCTGAATCCGCGCGCGATCAGGGCTCCGGATCGAGCCGGCGCACAATCACCCGGTTGCTTTTCCCGGATCGTCCCACGATGTCGATCCATAACAAGTCCTCCTCCGGCCCGGCCGGAAAATCGGGAATCTGAACGAGTAGCCGCACGCGCCCCGGTCCGAGATAAACCGGGATGACGGCCGCGCGATAGATCGTATCGTCGTCCTTACGATGGACCTGGCCTTCGACGTTTTCGAAAGTCCGTCGGCCCGGAGGGGAGCCGAATTCCTCGACCTCGAGGAACACGCGCAATCGGCCGTCCGTTCGGAGATGCGCGCTGTGCAGCGCGACCCGCACGGGGACGTCGTCGCCGGCGCCGAAACGTCCCCCGCCAATGCGGGCGTAAAGCGTGAAAGCCGCGGCGGCCGCGACGACGGACAAGGCCAGTCCCCCCCAACGGCGCTGCCGGCCACGCCGGCGAACAGCATCGAGGTCGCGGCGGACCATTTCCTCTTCGAGAGCGTGGAGCTTGTCGAACGAGGATTTCAATCGCCGCGAGGGCAAGGCTTGGCGCCCGGCCGCGTCCGGCCCGTTTCCCTCAAAACTGACCATTCTCCTTTTCTTCGTCCTGAACCCTGAAAAAGTAAACAAAAAAACGCGCGCGCCGAGGAGATTTTCTCTTGACCGCATACCGCCTGACGCACGAACATTCCTTTCGTGAAATCCGATAATTCGTTGATTTCGAAAGCCGTCTGAATGCCAGCGACACCGGAAATGTTCGTCGTCAGCCTCGCGGCCGTCCTTTTTCTGGGTGTGCTTTCCCAGTGGATCGCCTGGCGCGTGGGCGTGCCGTCGATTCTGGTGCTGCTTGTCGTGGCGTTTATCGCGGGCCCCGTGACCGGGCTTCTCGACCCGGATCGCCTGATCGGCGACCGCATTTTTCCCATCGTATCGCTTTCGGTCGCGATCATCCTTTTCGAGGGCGGCCTCAACCTCAAATTCACCGAAATCCGCGCGGTCGGGACCGCCATCGGCCGCCTTCTGACCTGGGGCGCGTTCGTCACGTGGGTGCTCGCGGCGGGCGGCGCCTACGTGCTGCTCGACATGAACCCGTCTCTTTCCGTGCTGTTTGGCGCGATCCTGGTCGTCACCGGCCCCACGGTCGTCATCCCCATGTTGGCGACATTGCGCCCGCGCGCGCATGTGGCCGCTGTGCTCAAGTGGGAAGGCATCGTCATCGACCCGATCGGCGCGACGCTCGCCGTTCTCGTGTTCGAGACCATCGTGGCCGGGGGCATCAAGACAGCGCCGACGCTCGCGATCCTCGGCCTTCTGAAGACGCTCGTCTTCGGCGGCATGTTCGGCGTGCTCGGCGCCGTCGGGCTGATCCTGCCGATGCGGCGTTACGCGGTGCCCGACTCGCTGCACATCCCCGCGACGTTGACACTTGTCATTCTCGCGTTCGCGGGCGCCAATCACGTGCAGACTGACTCGGGATTCCTCGCGGTCACGCTCATGGGCATCATCCTCGCGAACCAGAAGGCCATCGCGATTCAGCACATCATCGAATTCAAGGAAACGCTGCGCGTTCTTCTGATTGCCGTCTTGTTCATTGTATTGGGCGCGCGATTCAAGGCGAGCGACCTTTCCGTCGTCGATTTCGGCGCCGTTGCGTTTCTCGCTTTCCTCATTGTCGTCGTGCGTCCCGTGGCCGTCTGGGTGTCGACGTTTCGCTCGGGATTCGGCGCGCCGGAAAAGCTGTTTCTGGCGGCTTTCGCCCCCCGCGGCATCGTCGCGGCGTCGGTGTCCGCGATCTTCGGTTTCAAGCTCGCCGCGATCGGTTATCCGGACGCCGAGCGCCTCATGCCGCTGACATTCACCATCATCGTCGGGACCGTCCTGATTTACGGACTGTTCACGCCGATCATCGCGCGCGCGCTTTCCATCTCCAATCCCGATCCGCAGGGCATCCTCATCGCGGGAGCGCACCGGCCGGCGCGCGCCATCGCCAAGGCGCTGCAAGCCGAGGGAATCTACGTCGTTCTCGTCGACACCAACCTGCAAAACGTCCAGCGAGCGCGGGGCGAACACCTGGTCGCGTACCACGGCAACATTCTTTCGCCGACGATCGCCGACGAGATCGGCCTGCACGGCATCGGCCGCCTGATCGCGATGACGCCGAACGACGAGGTCAACACGCTGGCGGCGATCGGGTTCGAACGCACGTTCGGGCGCGCGTCGGTCTTTCAACTCGCTTCCGCGGTCAAGGAAACCGAGTCGGGCAAATCCGCGCAAACGGGATTGCATCGCCGTCTGCTTTTCGGCCCGGGCGCCAACTACGATTCGATCACGAAGCGGATGAACGAAGGCGGCGAGGTGCGCCGCGTGAAACTGACCAGGGAGTTCGACTGGGCGCGATTGCAGTCGCGCGCCGGTAAAAGCATGATCCCCATGTTCGTCGTCGACAACGACGAACACGCCCAGATCTTTACCCCGGACGCCGCACTCGTCCCGAAATCG
>JAIOHV010000221.1 GCA_019912885.1 bacterium | reverse complement strand
GGAGGGACGTCCATGAATCTCAATGTGGTTCGCGTGTTTCTGTTTCTCGGTCTTGCGTTTGCGACGGCCGTAACCGCCGTTGCCGTGCCGTCGTGCGGCGATGACGACGACGATTCGGGCGGCGACGACGATTGCAAATCGACCGAATTCTACAAATGCGACGACGACTGGTCGGACGACGACGAGTCGGACGACGACGAGTCGGATGACGACTGCAAATCGGACGACGGCAAGTGCGGCTGGTGGGACGACGATTCCTGGGGCGACGACGATACCGAGACGGACGACGACGCGACGGATGACGACACCCTTCCGGACGACGACACGGCCGACGACGATACTTCCGCTGACGACGATACGGCTGACGATGACACCGACGACGACGACACGGCGGACGATGACACATCGGACGACGACGCGGCCTGATCCCGGCGCTTCGATTGTTTGAAGCGGAGGCGTCGTCTATAATCCCGCGCGATGAAACGGTGGATATTCGCCATCGCGGTTTTCGCATTTGCCGCCCTGTTCGTTTTTTCGGCGGCGGCGCCGGGCTTTGTGGCGTCCGCGCGGGCGGATGAGGCGTGCGCGTCGTGCAGCGATGACGATGACGACGATGACGATTGCAGCGATGACGCGTGCGACGACTGCGCCGCGTGCGTTTGCTGCGCGTATTCGAATGCCGTCGCGCTCTCCGAGGGCGGCGCCGTATCCATGCCGCACGTCTCGTCCCACGACGCGACGCTCTTTACGATGATCGATTCCGGCCCGGTTCCTCCGCTTCTGCGCCCGCCGATCGCGTCCCTCGCGTAGTTTCCTTTTTCCTCAACACGAAACCGACAATCCGGGCGGCGTATCGGCGCATCCGGCGTCTGCCCGTTAACGCGAGGAATCCTTCATGAATCGAAAAACCCTACACGGCGCGCGCCTGTGCGTGCGTTCCCTGTTCTTGATCGCGGCGCTCGCCCTTGTCGCGCTTGCCGTGGCGTGCTCGGCGGCCGAACAGCCGCCCGTCGCCGTTGCCTCGGAAACCGCCAAGGCGCCGGCCACACGCCCGGCCAAGGCCGACCCCGCGGACTGGTGCAAGGGCCACGGCGTGCCCGAGTCGATGTGCACCAGGTGCAATCCGGAGCTTGTCGAGCCGTTCAAAAAGTCCGGCGACTGGTGCGCCGAACACGGCTACCCCGAGTCCGTCTGCCCGACCTGCAATCCGATGGATCCGCCCAAGCCCGCGGGCGAGGCCGCCGCGGCGCCGTCAATGCAGGTCGCGGCGGCGGACCCGTCAGACTGGTGCAAGGGGCACAGCGTGCCCGAGTCCAAGTGCACCATCTGTAACCCGGAGTTGATCCCCAAATTCAAGGAGGCCGGCGACTGGTGCGAGGAGCACGGCCTGCCGGAATCGGTTTGTCCGCAATGCACCACAAAGCCGGTCACGTCGGCGATCGAACCGGGGACGCGGGTGAGGTTCAAGTCGGCTCAGATCGAATCCGCGGCGGGCATCGAGACCGTGGCGGCAAGGACACTGGAGCTTGGCGACGAGATCGCGTGCGTCGGGCGCGTGGAGTACGACGGCAATCGCTACGCGGACGTGCGCTCGACGACGGCCGGCATCGTGCGTCGCGTGCACGTCAGCCCGGGCGATCGGGTGCGTCGCGGGCAGGCGCTGTTCGAACTTGAGAGCGTGGATGTCGGCGACGCGCAGGGCCGGCTTGCCACGGCGCGCGAGCGTTTCGAAACCGACCGCGCGCGCCACGAGCGCCTCGAAACGCTGCACGCGCGGCAGATGGTTTCCGACGAGGAGCGCGACCGCTCGGCGCAGCGGCTCGCGGCGGCGGGCGCGGAGATGCGCTCGGCCGAATCGGCGCTGCGGATCACCGGCGCGCCGGCGTCGCGGCACGACGGTCGATTCGTGCTGCGCGCG
This sequence comes from bacterium, assembly GCA_019912885.1. NCBI lineage: Bacteria > bacterium. The sequence goes on along the minus strand of JAIOHV010000221.1, from coordinate 31 downwards.
CCGATCGACGGGATCGTCGTGGCGCGCGACG
>JAIOHV010000220.1 GCA_019912885.1 bacterium | reverse complement strand
AAGAGCTCGAGGATCTCGCCTGCCAGCTCGGGATCGAGGTTGCCGGTCGGCTCGTCGGCAAGAACGATCGTCGGATCGCCGACGAGCGCGCGCGCGATCGCCGCGCGCTGCTGCTCGCCGCCGGACAGCTCGCGCGGGTGCGCGTCGGCCTTGGCGCTCATGCCGACCGCACCGAGCGCATCGTGCACGCGGCGGGAGATTTCGCGGCGCGGCAGGCCGAGCACCTCGAGCGTCAACGCAACGTTGTCGAACACCGTGCGCCCGACCAGCAGCTTGAAATCCTGGAAGACGACCCCGATGTTGCGGCGCAGATAAGGAATCGACGATTCGCGAAGCTTGGCGATATTACGCCCGCCGATGAGTACCTGCCCCTGCGTCGGGACTTCGTCCGCGTAGATCAGGCGCAGGAAGGTCGTCTTCCCCGCGCCGGAGGGACCGGTGAGGTAGATCATCTCACCCTTTTTGATATGGCACGTCACATCGAACAGGGCCGGCGACCCTTTTCCGTAGTTTTTGGTGACGTGGTACATGCGGATCATGGCTCGATCGCGCCGCGCGGGCGCCCGCCTTCTTGTCGATTCGAGGTTCCTGCCGTTGTAGGGGACGGCCTCCTTCGCGTCAACGCGCTTTCCATTCGGCGAGCTTCGGACGGATCTCGCGATCCCAGGCATCGAAGATCGCCTTGGCGATGATCGGCTGCGCGGTGTCCGCGGGGTGGTATTGATCCGCATCGACGTACACATCGGGAAGCGACGCCTCCTCGAACCGGCGATGCACGTCGGCTAGCGGCACGTTGCGGTCGCGTGCGATGTCGCGTTGCGCTTCACGCATTCGGGCATAGGCGGCGTGCTGCGCCTCGAACGCGATCCTGCCGCGCTCCCGGGCGTAGTCGGTGCCGACGCGCGGGAAGGTCCAAAGGATCGCGTCCGCGCCCGCGCCGCGCACGCGATCGATCATTTCGGCCAGGCTCTCGCGGTATTCCTCAAACGGCACCCAGGTCACGATGTCCTCGCCCGCGACATTCATCACCTGACCGTCGTTCAGACCGAAGCTGACAAGGACGAGTTCGGGCTCGAGCGAGAGCGCGTCGCGCGAAAGGCGTTCCAGGCCCTGACGCACGCTCGTGCCGGGGATGCCCGCATTGACGACACGCACCGGTTTTTCAAGCGCCCGCGTCATCAAGGCCTGGAGGATTTCCGGCCACCAGGGCGAACCGGAGATGTTGACCGCGGCGGTGGTCGAATCGCCGAACGCCACCACGATGTAAGTGCCATCCCGTTCCCATTCTCGCATCAGACCGACCTCCCTTGGCTCCGTCGCGTCGGTGAATGAGGAAACGTATCTTGACACGATGCCCTGAACGCGCGGGGATGCCCGAAGCGACGACGGCAGCCGGTTGAAGTTCGCGGAAACGACATGAAAACCCACGCGGGGATGTTTGCGAAAATAGGCGTCCACCGCAAAATACGCGACAAACGCGGCGATCGCGGCGACGACTCCCAGGGCGGCGAGGACGCGCCGGCGCCGGCGCGGCGATTTGCAATTTGGCGTGTTGGACATGGCTGGCGATTTGTCTAACACGCGATCCGGGACTCGCGAAGTCATCGGCGCCGAACGCCCGAAAATAACGTAAGGCCATCGACGCGGCGCGTCATGCGGGTTGACCGCGCGAGCGCCGGTCGATAGAAGATACCGGCATCCAAATAGACCGAGGCGGCCTGTGCCCAAAAAAATACTTGTCGTGGAAAGTTCGCCGGAAGCGGCCCGAAAGCTCGTCGTGTTTTTGCAGGAGATGAAATACACGGCGAAGACCTGCGACGACGCGCGCCAGGCGGTCACTTTCACAACGCAGTTCAAGCCCGATCTCATCATCGCGAACGCGTCGTTACCCGTCATCAGCGGCACCGAGCTCGCGCGGCTTTTCAAGAGCCACGAAGTCCTCGCGGGGATCCCCTTTCTGCTCATGGCCTATCGCCGGCCGCCGCAGGTGGGCAGCGGCGTGCATCAACGCGTCGAGGCGGACGACTACATCACCCTGCCGCTGGATCAGACGAAGCTCTATTCCGCGGTGACGCGGTGGCTGGAGTCCGAGGAGCGCCCCACCTCGTTCATGGAGGAGGCCGAGGGACCGCTGCGCGACGACGACGCAAGCGCGCCGGCCGCCGCGACGCCGTTTCGCGGACGCCTGACGCCGGTCAACGCCGCCAAGGCGCTCCTGGCCATCGTCGGCGAGCAGGCAACGGGGAATCTGCGCATCAAGCAGGACCGCAAGAAGATGAAGATACCCGTCGAACGCGGTCGTATCGTGAACGTGTACACGAATTTTATCCGTGAGGATTCCTTCGGGCGCTTTCTCGTCCGCGAGGGAAAAATCACGCCCTCGGAAAATGCCGCGACGCTGGAGCGCGCCAAGAACAGCTCGCGGCGCCAGGGCGAGATCCTCGTGCAGCTCGGTGTTCTTAACGAGGACGAGATGGCGCGCCTGCTCGGGCATCACCGCATGGAAAAGGTCTTCGCCCTGTTCACGCCCGGTTGGCTCGACGGCTATTTCGAATTTCGCGTCGAACCGCTTGGCGACCTGGACGAAACGCCGCTCAACGTCGCCATCGCCGATTTCGTACGCGAGGGCGTGCTGACCGTGCTCAAGCCCCAAACGGCCTGGGAGACACTGGAGCGCAACGGAAAGATCGATCAGCCGCTACGCAAGACCGGCGCGTTCGCGGATTTTGCGCAACGTCTCGGTCTGTCTACCGCACAACAGCGGCTGGCGGCGAGGCTCGACGGCGTGCGCCCTGTGGAATTCGCGGAAAAATTTCCCGACACCGCGGACGACGTGATCCGCCTCGCGTTTTTGCTCGCCGTTGGCAAGGCCATGACCTTCGAGACCGAAACCGCGCGCCCGGAACCCAAGGCGACCGCTCCCGAGCCGCGGCCGAAGGCGGCGGCGCGGGTTCGGGACGCGTTTGATGGACGCCTCCGCGAGGCGCGCGAGGCTTATGCCGCGCGCGATTGGTTACGCGCGATCCCGATGCTCGAAGCGGCCGTCGCGGAAAATCCGGAATCGTCGGAGACGCTCGTGATGCTGGCCTACGCGATCCAGGTGGGTTCGCCGCAGTCGGGACTCGACGTGTCCGCGCGCGCCAAGGAGATGCTCAAGCGCGCGATCACGCTTGACGACCACAACGACTTGGCTCACTTATATCTGGGACAGATCCTGAAATCGGAAAACATGCTGGGGCTCGCGGAGACGCACTTCAAAGCCGCGCATCGCCTGAATCCCATGAATGACGAGGCCGCGCGCGAATTGAAACTGATAGAAATCAAGCGGCGCTCCATGCGCGAAAAAGGATTGAAAGCGTGATGGCACCCACTGAGCCGATTTCCGTCCTGATCGTCGAGGACAACGAGGTTGACGCCGAACTGCTCAAGCAGATCGTCGAGCGCGCGTGTGAAAACTGCACCACGGATTGGTGCTGGAACGGGCTCGAGGCGCTGGTGCGCCTGGGTTCGAGCACGCCCGACCTGATCATCCTCGACTACATGATGCCGAAAACCGACGGCATGGAATTCTTGCGAAACGTCCGGGCCCTCGAAACCGCGCGCTCGGCCCATATCGCGGTGATCAGCGCGTTTGTCGATCCGGCCAACGCCGACCGGTTTCGCGAGCTCGGCGCGGACGACGTGCTCGCCAAGCCCGTGCAGGTGAAAGACGTGGCTGACATCATCCGGCGCGCGCGGCAGCGCAAGTCGTCCGCCTCGAAATCGCAATGAACTCGCCCGTGGGCGGGATGTGATCCTCACCCTCCTTCGAATCGCGGTTTACCTCGCGGGCGCGGTTGTTCTGCTGCGCTTTTTGGCCTGGCTCGCCTGGCGAACGTGGGTGATCGACCGCCGCGCCGACGTCGTGCATGCCGTGCGCCCCACGGAGCACCTGCATATCGCCGTCCACGAATACCGTCCGCCCTCCGGCGCCTCGCGCGCGGGCCGTCCCGTGCTCCTGATTCATGGCAAGGGCGGCAATCACATGGTTTTCGATTTCGACGAGGACCGATCGCTCGCGCGGCAGCTCGCCGCCGCCGGCTTTGCGTCCTTCTCGGTCGATCTGCGTCATGCGGGCGAATCCGAGCCCATGCGCTACGGGCGCGCGCGCGAGTTCAACTGGACCCTCGAGGATTACGTCGTGCGCGATATACCCGCGGCGATCGCGAAAATCCGCGAGGTGACCGGGGCGCGCGCGGTGCATATTGTCGGCCATTCGATGGGCGGTACGATCGCGTACGCGCTCGCGCAGGGGGCCGAAGGCGTGGCGTCGGCGACGGGGATCGCGGCGCCGTCCGTGCCGCCGCCCCCGGGCACGGGCCGCACCCCTGATCCGCGCATCGATTATCTGCGCAAGAGGTTCGCGTTCTGGTTCGAGCGCGCGATGGCGCCCGTTTATGCGTGGACAGGGCGATCGAGCCGGTGGCATGCGCACGAAAATCTGTCGGGCGAGGATCACATCCGATCGACGATCAATCTGCGCGAACCGGTGCCCGACACGCTGTTTCTTGCAAACGGCGCCGCCGAATTCGACGCGGCGCGAATTCGCGTTCCGGTATGCGTGATCGCCGGCGATGACGACCCCACGGTGCCGCCCGCGAGGGCGCTCGCGATCGCCGACGCGGCCGCGCGGGCGAAACCGCGCGTCATCCGGCTTGGCCTCGCGCACGGAACGCGGGGCCGCTACGGCCACATGACGCCGCTCATCGGCCCCAACGCGCGGCACGAAGTCTTCGCGCCTTTTATCGCGTGGCTTCGCGAGATCGACGCGCGCGACGCGCCGTAGCGCCGCGCCATACGTCACAACGCATCGACGAACACGGTGTAGCCGTTCATGTTGACGTGAATCGAGCAGTGGTATTCGTACGATCCGGCGGCCGTGAACGTGACGAGGTACTGGCCGCCTGGCGGAATCGATCCGGAATCGAAAAGCGCGCCGGCATCGCCGGCGCCGCGCGCGCCGCTGGTGACCGTGTGGTCCGTCGCGTCGTTGTTGGTCCAGCGCACGGTGCCGCCCTCGGGAATCGTGGCGCCGGGCGGGCTCATCGTGAAGCTATCGATGGACACGTCGACGATGATGTCGTCCTCGCCCGTATCGTCATCCGCCCCGGCGTCGTCATCCGCACCGGCGCCATCGTCGTCATCGTCATCGTCGTCGCCGTCGAACTCATCCTGCTCGCCGGGAATGTCGTCCTCGTCATCATCCCGCTCGTCGTCGTCGTCATCGTCATCGCCGCAGGCAATTCCCGCGACAATCGCCGCCGCGAGGAACGCGAGGATGATGGACAGGACCAGGGTTGATTTTTCGGTAGCGGCCGTCATCGGCATCTCCTTTGCGCCCCGGACCATCGTAGGCCGCGCTATTTCGCGCGCGATGGGGGCGGCTACAAAATGCCGAAATCCCGCGGCGTCGCTTACAAACCGTGCCGTGACTTGAATTCGTCGATCGGCAGCCCTCCTCCCAGGAAGGCATGAAGATCACGCGCGAGCGCATGCCCGGCGCCGGTGAGGTTCGCGTCGATCCATGCGGGCCAGTGCGGCATCTCCAGGCGGATCGGCCGCTTCTCATATTCACCGGCGAGCCACGCCGCCTGCACGCGGGCGAAATCGTCGCGGCCGGTCGCGTATCCCCACATCACCATCAGAAAACGCAATTGCGTCGACTGCGCCGGCGATTTGGGCAGGGCGTCCGCGTTGTTGATGTAGACGTTCGCCAGATCGAGGTTGCCGCCCGAAAGGATGATGACCTCGACAAGCGACAGCAAGGTGAGGACGTTGTTCGGTTCGCGGCCGATCGAATAATTGTAGAGCGAAAGCGCCTTGTCGAAATGACCCGCCGCGTGCATTTTGGACGCGCCGTAGAGCGGGAGCTGGGCGTCGGAGAAAATGATCGCGGCCCGCACATAGGTGTCGTAGGCGCGCTCCAAGTCGCCCTGGCGAAGTAACAGGTCGCCGAGCGCGATGAACGGCGCCGGAGAGCGGCCGAGATTGTCAATGCGGCGTTCGAGATAAGCGGCCGCCTCGCCGGCGCGGCCGTCCTGCGCCAGGCGATCGACGACCGCCATGGCGATGACGCGGCGGCCGTCGGCGTCATGCACGCGGGCGATGGAATCGAGTTCGGCGATCGCCGTATCGACGCGATCGTGCTTGCGCGCGAGTGCGAGATAACGCACGACGTCGGACGCGCGAACCTCGCTGTCCAATCGAAGCGCCTCCGCGAAATTCGACATCGCGCCATCGACATCGCCGGAAAACTCGCGTGCCATGGCCTCGAGACGCATTGCGTCCGTGTCGTAGGGATTTTGCGCGCGCGCCGCCGCGAAAGCCTCGATCGCCTCGGCGTATTTTTTCTCGCGGTAGCGGATACGCCCGATCGCCCGCAGCGCCGCCGCATCGTACGGCGACGCCTGGCGGATCGTCTGAAAGACGTCGAGTGCCTCGGGAAGACGGCCGCTTTTTTCTAGCGCGCGCCCGAGCCTTCGCCGGTGCGACAGCGAATCCGGATCCGCGGCGACCATCTGGCGAAGCGGCGTGATCGCCTCGCCAAAGCTATCGGACTGTTCATAAAAACGGGCGAGCCTTTCCGTGCCCTCGAAACTTGGCGCCGCGCGGTTCAACCTTTCCTGATACACCGCGGCCTCGGCAAATCGATCCTCGCGATCGAGCGACGCGACGAGCATCGGCAGGTGCGTGATGTCGTTCGGATCGAGTTCGAGCGCGTCCATGAGACTCTGCGACGCGAGCGCGTACAAACCGCGCCGGAATTGATGCTCCGCGGCCAGCTTGAAAACAAGCGGGATGCGCATGCCGTTCGAGATCGCGAATTGATAGTAATCCGCGGCGGCGTCCTCGTGGCCGAGCGCGGATGCCGTTTCGGCGGCCTCGAGATAAATCGTGGGATCGACGCGCGCGCGGCTGATCGCGTGCTGATACCATTCCACGGCCTCCTGCATCGATCCCGCGTCGCGATACAGGCGCGCGATGCGCCACGGCGGAACGCACGACGACGGATCGGCCTCCATCGCCTGGGCGAAACGCCCGATCGCCGTGTCGACGTCGTTTTGCGCGCGGGCCGCGTCGCCGAGGGCGAGAAATTTCGAAGCCTCGGCGTTCGGCGCGGGCCAGAGCTGCTGGATCACCCCGATGAACGCCGCGTCGCAGGCGCGACCGTAACGCCCGTCGAGCGGATAGGACGTTGTCCGCGAGGTCTTGCGAACGACGTCGACGTGCTCGACCAGGACGACCGGCTGCGCGGCGCCACGCCGAAGCTCGACGGAGATCACGTCGCCGACGGTCGCGCGACGGCCCGCGTCGACGAGCGCGAATCGGTGCAAGGGCTCCCCCGGTTCAAGCTCGATCGGCCGCGCGTAGTGGTGATGCGAATTGTTGATCGATTGCCGCACGCATTCCCGGAACGTGGCCGGATCGTAGCCTCCAATGGACTCGGCGCGCACAACGAGCCCAACCGCCGATCGCGTATCGACGGGCGTCGCGGCGGGCGCGGCGGCGGGCGGCGCTTGCGCCCCGGCAGCGGCGGCGGAAAAAGCAAAAACGAGGATGGTGGCCAGGCAGCGCTTCATGGGCGGACCTTTTACATCAAGCAGGTCCGCGCGGAAACAGCGAATGCGCGGCGGCGTGAGCCTCGGCCGCAAAGCGCGGCCTGGCGCGTCATGCGGCTCACGACGCTTATACGGCGTCACGGCGCGGGCGAGACGTTCGGCGCGACCGCCGCGCCCCCGCCGTAGGCCATGGACTGCAACAAGTTCCGTGCCTCGTCGGCCGAAAGGTTCGACAATCGCTCGATGCGCACGGCCGCGTCGGTGTGGTCCAGCGACTCGGCAAGCCGTTTCGCCGCTTCCGTTTCGAGCGCGTGTGCGCGAACGATAACGGAATTCGAACGCGGCTCGTGCGTAAACTTGCAGTCGCATCCGCCGCCGGCAAGCGAGCCCGACCTGGCGAACAACTCGGTCAGGATCGCGGCGACGCGCGCGGCATCGGCGTGCTCGAGATGGACCGCCACTATCGCGGATTCCCCGGACGCGCGATCGACGCGCTCGATGATCCGGCGGACGCGCTCAACGTTCGCCTGCCGATCGACGACGACAATTCGCTTCCCGCCCGGCGCCGCGACAACGCGCCCCTCGTTTCCGACGAGCGCGGACACCGCCTGCGTCGCGCGGGCCGCGTCGATATGCGCCAACTCGAAAACCTCCGCGACGATCTCGTCGGACGGCTCGGCGCGAGGGGATGGAGGCGCATGCACGGGGCCGCCATGCGTCGCCGCTTCCGATCGCGGCACGACGCGCACAACGGCGCCGTGCTCGATGAGCGCGTAGCCGTTCAGGTCGAGCGCGCTGACCGCGACGCGCCAGATTTCCGGGGCCGTCATCGGTCGCGTGGCGACAAGGTCGATCTCGCCGGAAATCCTGGGGTCGAAGACGATATTCTTGCCGGTGATCCGCGCGACCTCGCGCAAAAATTCCGCGACCGGGCGGGGACCCGACGCCAGCGTATGCGTATCCCCGGCCAGGACGGGTTGGATAAAAGCGACGATGATTCCAATAGTTACAAAACGTGTGGCTCTTCGCATGAATTATCTTGCTCTCCGCCGGTGACCATATAATATCGGCAAGCGCGTCGCCAGACACCGGTTTCGGGAGGGATCCGTGCTCGAGGAAAGGCGAAAATCTCCGCGTGTCCCCGCGCATGCGCGCGTCTATTTCGGCAACGGCAACACGGACCATATCGGTTTTGCCGCCGATGTTTCCCATGAAGGCATACGCATTCTCGCGCGTAAGGCGTATCCCAAAGAGACGGCGATCAACCTGCGTATCGATATTCCCGATCGCGGATGGACGGCCGCGACGGGCGTCGTGCGACGCGCGCGCCGCATCGAGCCGCGCATTCCCCCGCACGAGCCGATGGAAATGGGCGTCGCGATCGCCGAGGGTGTGCACCACCTGAAAAATTACGCGTTGTCGATCGCCGAGCGGTTCACCGATCATCGCCTTGGCCTTGTCCGTCACGAGGTGCATCTCGCGGCGCTGGTGGGCGACGGCGTTCGTCTTGTCGAGGAGTTCACCCAAAACATCGGCGACGGCGGCATGTTTGTCGTGAGCGAGAATCCCCCGCTGCTCGGCGAACTGTTGCCCATTCGATTGCGCACGAACAACGGTGCCGGGGAGATCCGCGCGATGGCGCAGGTGGCGCACGTCGTCTCGCCGGAGTCGGCAACGACGCAGGGGCGCGTGCCGGGCTACGGGCTCAGGTTCGAGTATTTCGAGGACGACGGCGAGAGCCGCTACCGCGCGATTCTGGCCCTTGCGCGCGGTCCGACGCCGGCTTGACCGCACCGCGGCCCGGCGCGGCCGGGCGCAGTCCCCATTCATCCCAGATTCGAGGATCGTCTTCGCGAAAGGCATGGGGCGGATCGGCGATCCGCCCGTCCACGACGACGAGGCCCTCGGCCGCGAGGCGCCGCTGGTGTTCGCGGCACCCGTCCGGATCGGCAAAGGCGGGCAAGCGTCCCCCGGCGAGAACCACGCGATGCCAGGGGACGTCCGTATCGCGCGGGAGCCGCGCGAGCACACGGCCGACCATGCGGGCGCCGCGCGGCAGACCCGCCCGCCGTGCGATGTCGCCGTACGTCGCGACGAGCCCTGGCGGAATTTCGCGAACGGCCCGGAGGATGCGGGCGCCCGCGTCGCCCGCGGCCTCGAGACCGGACCTACGCGGAGGCTTCGCCGTCATCGTCCGGCGCCAAGGCGGCCGCTTCTTCGCTGTCGTCGGCCGTCTCGCTCTCGTCGTCCATGCCGAGTTTTTGCAGGCGGTAGCGAAGCGAACGGAAGGTGACGCGCAGCATCTGCGCGGCGCGTGTCTTGACGCCGCCCGCGTGTTCGAGAGCCTGCGTGAGCAGCAGGCGCTCGATGTCGGCCAGGCGCGCGTCGAGGTCGAGCCCGTCGGGCGGGACGTTCAACAGGTTGGCGCTCGCGCCGCCGCCGCTTGCGGAGTGCGCGCGAATCCGCGGGGGGAGGTAATCCGGCAATATGATGTTGGTCCGTGTCAGAGTGACGGCCCGTTCCATGATATTTTCAAGCTCGCGCACGTTGCCGGGGTAGTCGTAGACCTTCAGGATCGACATGGCCTCTTCGGAAATCTTGCGCACGTCCTTGCCGGACTCGGTCGCGAACTTTTCGAGAAAGTAGTTCGCCAGCATCGGAATGTCCGACGCGCGATCGCGCAACGGCGGAATGTTGATGGCGATGACGTTGAGGCGATAGTAGAGATCCTGGCGGAATTGCCCCTGTTCGACCTCCTTTTCGAGAACGCGATTCGTCGCCGCGATGATACGCACGTCCACGGCTTCCGGGGCCATGGCACCGACGGGCATCACGGTGCGTTCCTGAATCGCGCGCAGCAATTTCACCTGAATCGGGCCCGGCATCTCGCCGACCTCGTCGAGAAAGAGCGTGCCCTTGTGCGCGGATTGAAACAATCCGCGCTTGTCGGCGATCGCACCGGTAAACGATCCGCGTTTGTGCCCGAACAGCTCGCTCTCCCACAGGGTTTCGGGGATTGCGCCGCAATTCACGACAACAAACGGTTCGGGCGATCGCGGACTGTTGAAGTGGATCGCCTTGGCGACAAGCTCCTTGCCCGTGCCCGTCTCGCCGAGGATGAGGATGTTGCTGCGCGTCGTGGAAACGCGCTTGATCATCTCGTACACCTCGCGCATCGACTGGTGCGCGCCGAAGATGTTGGCGTAGCCGTAGCGGCTGCCGAGTTCGGCTTTCAGGCGGATATTTTCGCGAACGAGCTGTTGCTTGTTGAGCGCGCCGGAGACGACGTGCTTGAGATCGTCCACGCGAAACGGCTTGTTGACGTAGTCCGTCGCGCCCAGATCGAGCGCCTCGTTCACCGATTCGGGGCTGGCGTACGCCGTGATCATGATGACGGCGACATCGGGATTGCGCTCCTTGGCCGAACGCAGCACCTCAATGCCGGACATGCCGGGCATCTTGAGGTCGGTCAGCACGACGTCGAACGACTCGTCGGCGAGCTTCTTGACGGCGGCGATACCGGACTCCGCGGCGACGACGTCAAAGCCCTCCTTGACGAACAGGATCTGCAGGAACTCCCGCATGGAAAGCTCGTCGTCGACCACCAGAAGGCGCGGCTTCGACATGGGTCATTCCTCCCGGCGGATCGCGCCGGCGCGCGGCGCGGCGGGCAACTGAACGGTGAAACGCGAGCCCCGCTCCGGCCGGCTGTCGACGAGAACGCGCCCCTTATACATCTCGACGATGTTGTGGCACATCGTGAGGCCCAGGCCCGTGCCGTTATCCTTGGTGCTGAAAAACGGATCGAAGATCGCGCTCATGACGTCCTCGGTGATGCCCAGCCCGGTGTCGGTCACGGTCAGCTCCACGATCTTGTCCGCGTCGAATCCCTCGACCGGCTCCTCGCGCACGCGGCCTCGCAGCGTCAGGACGCCGCCGTCCGGCATCGCCTGCACGGCATTGACCGCCAGGTTCCACAGCACCTGGCGCAAATTGTTCGGATCGGCGCGCACGTACAGGCGCTCGTCCAGCAGGGCATGCACCTTGACCTGCCCGTCGCGGCACACCGGTTCGCCGGCGAGCATGGTGACAACCTCGTTTCCGACGATGCGCGCGTCAACGAGGCATTCGTTGTTTTTTCCCGGCCGCGCGAAGGCGAGAAAGTCGCTGACCAGCGCATTCACGCGGTCGGTCTCGCGAAGCACGATGTCCATGAGCTGGCGGTTTAACGCATCCAGCGACAACTCGCGCGAGAGCAGTTGGATCGAGCCGGAAAGGCTGGCGAGCGGATTTCGGATCTCGTGCGCGATGCCGCCCGCGAGTTTGCCGAGCGCCGCCATGCGCTCGGAACGCTTCACCGCGGTTTCCATCGCGCGGACGGCGGTGCGGTCTTCCACGATGACAAGGCCGCGCATGTCCAGGCCGCGCCCTCCGATGCCGAGCGGCGAATAGGAAAGCTCGACGAACACCGGTTCGTCGTTCGACTCGATCTGCAACTCGGCCGGCCGCGCGAAATCGGCAAGCGGGCGATCGCCGAGCGCGGGGATGAGGTCGCGCACGCGCCGCCCCTCGAGCGGTCCCGCGCCCAGGCGAAGGATGTCCGCGGTCGGGCCGTTCGCGAACACGACGCACTCCTCGTCGTCGAGCGCGAGAAGGCCGATGGGAATCGAGCGTACGATGTGCTCGAAACGGGCGCGCAGGCGGACAAGGTCATCCTGCTTGTGATGCAGTTCGGAGGCGAGCGCCTTGCCGCGTTCGGATAGAAAACTCGAGAGCACGGCGGCGGCAAGAATCGCGAAGGCGTTGATCGCGAGTTTGTAGACGACCTCGAGGGGCGTCGGCGCGTGCTCGGTCGGAAGGATGTTCGCGACGAAAGTCCCGGTCAGATGCATGACAAGAACGCCGGCGAACGCCGCCACCGAAATCCCCGCCGATACGAAGGTGCCGCGACGGTCCAGGATGATCGCCGCGTAGATGACCGAAAGCACGTACATGAACGAGAAGACGGAAAAATATCCGCCGGACAGGATGACGAGCGCGGTCACGAAGCCGATGTCCCAATAGATCTGCGCGACGAGAAACGGTTTCGAATAAGCCAGCGACTGAATGAGCAGCGCCGAGAGCAGCGCGGCCAGGACGTGCGTACCGATGAGCGCGTAGAAGGTCGCGCGGTATTCGGGATAATTGATGATGAAGATGGTGCCGAGCGTGAACGTCGCGACGACGACGCGCAGGAAGATAAGCCACTGCAACAGGCTGGCGTTGTCGTACGCGTTCGCGAAACGCCCGACCGGCGCTTCCGGCGCTTCAAACGCCGTCTGTGATCTGACTTCCGTCGTCACCGCTTTTGTCCGTGCCCCAAAAACGACGCCGCGGCTTTAGGGCCGCGGCGGCGGATCAGCGTTTTCTTCGCTATCGCGCGCAGCCGCGCCGCGCGCTGTCCGATTATCCGATCACCTGCACGAACTTGAAGATCGGCAGATACATGCACACGAGCAGGAATCCGACCGTTCCGCCGAGAAACACCATCATGAGCGGCTCGAGCAGCGTGGTGAGCGCGTTGACCGTCATGTCGACTTCGTCTTCGTAGAAGTCGGCGATCTTCGCGAGCATGACGTCGAGCGCGCCGGTGGACTCTCCGACGGTGATCATCTGGCAGACCATCGGCGGAAACACGCCCGACTCCATGAGCGGCTCGGCGATCGTTTTTCCCTCGGCGATGCGCGCCTTGGTTTTCAGGATCGCGCGTTCGATCGTCTTGTTGCCGGACGTCTTCGCGACGATGTCCAGGCCGTCGAGGATCGGCACGCCGGAGGTGATCATCGTACCGAGGGTCCGCGTGAACTTGGCGACCGCCACCTTGCGGATGAGCTCGCCGAAGATCGGAACCTTCAAGAGAAGATCGTCCTTGACGATGGTCCCCTTCTCCGTCGCCATGAGCGTGCGCATGCCGACGATGAAGCCGACGATGCCGGGGAAGATGATCCACCAGTACCCGCGGATGATGGCCGAAATGTCGACGATGACCTGCGTGAGCGCGGGGAGCTGCCCGCCGAAATCCGCGAACATCTTCTGGAACGTCGGAATGACGAAAATGAGCAGGATCAGCACCACGAGGAAGGTAATGGAGAGTACCGCGGCGGGGTAGACCATCGCGCCCTTCACCTTCTTTTTGAGCTTCATCGCCTTTTCGATGTACGCGCCAAGGCGGTTCATGATGGTGTCGAGAATACCGCCGACCTCGCCCGCGGCGACGAGCGCCACGAAAAGCTGGTCAAAGATCTTGGGATGCTTGGCGAGCGCCTTGGCGAAGGTGGAGCCGGCCTCGACGTCGTTTTTCACCGCATTGAGCACGTCCGCGAACGTCTTGTTGACCTGCTGGTTGACGAGAATCTCCAGGCACTGGACCAGCGGAAGGCCGGCGTCGATCATCGTCGCGAACTGGCGGGTGAAGACGACGATCTCCTGCTCCTTGACCTTCTGCTTGAAGAGCTCGATATGCATGAGGTCGGTGCCCTTGCCGCGGGGCTTCACCTTGTTGGCGACGATCTGCTGCGCGCGGAGCCTCGCGATGACGGCTTCCTCGGTCGGCGCATCCATCTCGCCCTTTTGAACGGCGCCCGCTCGATTTCGGCCTTCCCATTTGTAGACTGGCACCTGGCACCTCCCGCGCTGGTTTTATTTCCGTCCGCCGGCCGCCATCTTGCCCTCCAGCATCGACTGGAGTTCCTCGGGGTCCGAGGAGTGCGCGAAGGCGTCTTTCAGTGTAATCACGTTTCGCTGATAGAGCGAGGCAAGCGACTGATTCATGGTCTGCATGCCGAATTTGCTCTGTCCCATCTGCATTTGCGAGTAGATCTGATGCACCTTGTCCTCGCGAATGAGGCTCCGGATCGCCGCGTTCGGGATCATGACCTCCGCGGACAGCACGCGGCCGATGCCGCTGGCACGCGGAATGAGCTTCTGGCAGACCACGCCCTCGAGCACGAACGAAAGCTGCGCGCGCACCTGTGGCTGCTGATGCGGCGGAAACACGTCGATGATGCGGTTGATCGTCTGCACCGCCGTCGAGGTGTGCAGCGTGGCGAACGTAAGATGCCCGGTCTCCGCGATGTTCAGCGCCGCCTCGATCGTCTCCAGGTCGCGAAGTTCGCCGATCAGAACGATGTCCGGATCCTGACGGAGCACGTACTTGAGCGCGATCTTGAACGACTTGGTATCCGAGTTGATCTCGCGTTGATTGACAAGGCACCCCTTGTGCGCGTGCAGGTACTCGATCGGGTCCTCGATCGTGACGATGTGGTGGTTCTGCGCGCCGTTGATCCGGTCGATGATGGAGGTCAGCGTCGTCGACTTGCCGCAACCGGTCGGGCCGGTGACGAGCACCAGGCCCGCGGGCTTGTTCGACAGGTCGTTGACGATCGCCGGCAGCCCCAGCTCCTGAAAGCTGAAAGTCTTGAACGGAATGACGCGAAACGCGCCGGCGACCGCGCCGCGCTGCCGGAACACGTTGGCGCGAAAACGCGAAAGTCCCTTGACGCCGAATGACAGATCAAGCTCGTTCGTCTCCTCGAACGCGTGCCGTTGCATTTCCGTGAGCACCGAGTAGCAAAGGCGCTTGGTGTCGCTGGCGGTCAAGGCCGGCATGTTGAGAGGCGTCAGGCGCCCGTCGATGCGGAACTGCGGCGGAGAACCCGTCGTCACGTGCAGATCGCTTGCTCCCTTTTCGATCATGATCTTCAGGAGCTGATGCATATCGACCACGGCCGACCTCTTATTCGTCGGACGCGGGCCCTGCGGCGCCGCGCCCGGGAAGTGCGCCGAAACCGGCGCGCGAAAATGGTTTCACGTGCGTTCGCCGCACGCGCCGATTCATTTAGTCCGCACCGGTCACGCGTACGATTTCGTCAACGGTGGTCTCGCCGTTCAGAAGTTTCGAGATGCCCGTCTGACGCATGGTCTTCATGCCGAGGCGGATGGCCTCGCGCTTGATTTCCGTCGTGGACGCGCCGTTGAGCACGAACTCCTTGATCTCCTCGTGCATCGGAAGCACCTCGTAGACGGCGATGCGCCCGCGGTAGCCGGTCTTGCTGCACTTCATGCAACCGGCGCCGTGGTAAATCGTCGCCGTCTCGGCCTCTTCTTCCTTGACGCCGATTTCTTTCAGCACCTGCGGCGGAATATCGATCGGCTCCTTGCAGTTCTGGCAGATCTTGCGCACCAGGCGCTGCGCGGCAATGAGCTGCAGCGACGCGGTGACGAGAAACGGCTCGATGCCCATGTTGAGAAGGCGCGTGACCGAGCTTGGCGCGTCGTTCGTGTGCAGCGTCGAGAGCACCATGTGGCCCGTGAGCGCGGCCTTCACCGCGATTTCCGCGGTTTCGAAGTCGCGGATCTCGCCGACCATGATGATGTCCGGATCCTGGCGCAAAAACGATCGCAGCGACGCGGCGAAATTCAGTCCGATCGCCTCGTGCATCTGCACCTGATTGATGCCCTTGAGCGTGTATTCGACCGGATCCTCCGCGGTGGAGATGTTCTCCGTGATGGAGTTCAGCTCCGTGAGCGCGGAGTAGAGCGTCGTCGTCTTGCCTGAACCCGTCGGGCCGGTGACGAGCACCATGCCGAACGGCTTGTGGATCGCCTCCTTGAATTGCTTGAGGGGGAATTCCTCGAATCCGAGCTTGGTCATGTCGAGCTGCAACGAATCCTTGTCGAGAAGCCGCAGCACGACCTTCTCGCCGTAGATCGTCGGCAGCGTACTGACGCGGAAGTCCATCTCCTTGCCCTTGGCCGTCTTCAGGCGGATGCGGCCGTCTTGCGGCAGGCGGCGCTCGGCGATATCGAGATCGGCCATGATCTTCAGGCGGCTCGTGATCGCGTGCTGGAGCTTGCGCGGCGGGTCCATGACCTTGTGGAGCACGCCGTCGATCCGGTAACGCACGCGGAAGCTCTTCTCGTAAGGCTCGACGTGGATGTCGGAGGCGCCCTTCTTGATCGCGTCGGACAAAATGAGGTTCACGAGCTTGACGACGGGGGCGTCCTCGGACTGGTGCTGCAGTTCCTTGACGTTGACGTTGTCCTCGGCCTCGATGATTTCGAGGTCCTCGTCCTCCCAATCCATGCTCTCAAGCGCGCCCTCGAGATCGGTGTCGTGCGTATCGTAGTACTTCTCGATCGCCTGCATGATCGAGTCTTCCGTCGCGACGACCGCCTCGACCGAATAGCCGGTCAGGAATTTGATGTCGTCGATCGCCAGGATGTTCGACGGATCGACCATCGCCACGATGAGCGAATTGTCCGCGCGGCTGATCGGGATGAGCTTGTACTTGTCGGCGATTTCGCGCGGCACGAGGCGGATGACATCCGCGTCGATCGCGAACTCCGACAGGTTGATCGAGGGAACGCCGTACTGGCGCGACAGGATGTCGGCCAGCTCGGACTCCTCGAGGTACCCCAGGCGGGAAAGGTGATAGGAAAGGCGCCCGCCGGAAACCTTCTGTTCGGCCAGAGCGGTTTCGAGCTGCTCCGGACTGATCAGGTCTTCCTGAACGAGAAGCTCGCCCAGCTTGTCTTGCGCCTTGTCGGCCTCGGCCATGAATCTACCTCCGAACGGATTTTCTCCAGCGAAATTGGCACCTTTTCAGAACCTGCGCACGTTAGCGCCCGCTCTTCAAGGTGTCAACGAATAATGACATAACGCAAGGGGATTGCAAAGGGAACGATCGGCGCGTTTAAGCGCGGCAAATCCTTGCCCTCGCCCGTGCCCGTGCCCGCATCCTCGCCCGTGCCCGCGCCCATTTCGCGGCCGCGGGCGACCCGCGAGCGGTGACCGGCGAACGGTCGGCGCAAAGCGTCAGCGGCTCTGTATCCTGTCAGAAACGCGGAGACGATTTTTCCCGTACGCAATCGAATGCAAACATGCGCAGCGAGCACGGCGTTACGTGGAACGCAGTTCCCTCCGCGCGAGGATGACGCGCGTCCCGTGGACGTATCCGTGGTCGAGCGCGAACGCGCATTGCGAAGGCGAGGATGCGCGCCACGTGCTTGACTTCGACGAATGGGCGCGCCGATCCGCCGGTAGCGACTGGAAGGCGTGGCTGACCGAACACGACGACCCCGAACTCATCGCGAAGATGCGCCTGAGCACACATACCGGACGCCCCGTCGCGTCCGATTCCCTGCTCTCCAAACTCGAATCCACCCTCAACCGCCGACTACGCCCGCTGCCCATCGGAAGACCGAAGGCGGGGCCCAATAAATAGGTGACTGTCCCCTATATTCAAATGTCGTCGCGACCGACGTTCGGAGCGATATTCGACCAGTCCGCCGGCGGCGCCGAGTCCGCTGGAACTTGGGCATAAGCGGTATCCGCGATAAGAGCGAAACAAATCAAGATCACCAGCGCTGGCGTTGACGATTTCATGCCTCATCCTCCTTTGCGACAGCGAAATATATCAATCCAATGCGGACTTATAGAATATTCCATGTATCAGATAATTCTTGTTGCCATCACCGTCGATTTTCAAAAAGCTGTCACTGGTAGACCCGACGTTGCTTAAGTCACATACCGCACTTTCATATGTGATATTGTCGATGGCGCTGATGGTGCTCCTTTGCAAACATCCGGAATAAACAATAGCGGCGTTTTCGACGACATCCCAGCCAATCGCGATGTACGATGAATAGTTCTGTATTGGGACGGTTAACCAGGTTCCATTCGATTTTACGCCGTAATTAACACCGTCGCTATGAAATATTACGTGACTGTCATCGTTTTTATCGAGCGCCAAATGCGGGTCGCCGACGTCGCCTTCGTAAATCAGCTCTTCGGTCCATACTCCGTCGCCTCCGGTAATCTCGTGAATGCCGACATCATCGTACATGAGAAAACGGTTTTTCCCATCGGATGTTACGAATAGCTCGCTCGGGTCCAGCATGAATGGAATATCCACCAATTCCAAATCCCACACTACGTTGACCGAATCCCAGTACGCAATATATATCTCCTTCAAAAAG